>CAJQLW010000010.1 GCA_905479325.1 uncultured Flavobacteriales bacterium | reverse complement strand
TGCATCAATTTTTTCTATCATTTCAATGGCTTCTCGTCTGGGTGGGTAAACTTTAGAAACCAAAAAACCAACCAACATAGCTACTGCGAAAGAAGGGGCAAGTACATCTAATGCAACAAAGTATGCCCCAACATCTGGCAATTCTTTAAATACAAAGTTGAACAGAATAACCGAAACAAATCCCGAAATCATAGAGGCGATAGCTCCCTTTTCAGAATAGCCTTTCCAAAACAGTGATAGAATAATAACGGGGCAAAAAGTGGCGGCAATGCCAGACCAGCCAAAAATAATAACCCAAAACACTTGCCGGTCGGGTGAAACGTAATTCATGACAATGGCAATGAGTAGTGCAGTAAAAGCCATAATAATGGTAGCAATTCTCGAAATTTTAGTGAGGTCTTGATCCTTAATGTGCGGACGAAATATTTTTTGGTAAAAATCTCTCGTGATGGCGCTTGAAGCGAGAATTAATAGAGAATCAATGGTAGACATGATGGCCGACAGCACAATGGCAATAAAAATAGCTACCAGCAAAGTAGGCAAGAAGCTTTCGGTGATCATGCTCAACACATCTTCGCCGTTGTTGCCCAAAATGGCTTCAGGGTCTTGTCCGCTTTCGGTGAAATAGATGCGTGCCAAAATTCCTATGGTTACAGCCGCTGCGTCGGTTAGTAAGGTAAAAATTGCGGCAACCCATTTGCCTTTGTCTATTTCTTTTTCATCTTTAATGGACATGAAGCGAACGTAAACTTGTGGTGAGCCAAGAAAACCAAGTCCAATCATAGAGAAACCTAAAATGGTAAATAAGTTCATCCAAGGGTCATGGCTTCTTCCCATTACTTGCGTTAAAGTGGGGTCAATGGCATTTAAACCTTCGCTAATTCCAGCTCCATGATCCATGGAAAACCAAACTACAATTGGCAGCAAAACCAGTCCAAAAAACATGAGTAAGCCTTGAAAAAAGTCTGACCAAACGGCTGCAACAAAGCCACCGACAAAGATGTAAGTAAGTACAATAAAAAAGCCGATGATGGCGCCAAGCTGATAATCTATGCCCAACATGGACTCAAAAGCAACGCCGGTAACGTCAATTTGAGAAGCCACATAAATAACAATGAACACTACTAAAATTGCTGCCGATACGATGCGTATGGTATTGGTGGCTGATTTAAAATGGCTGTTAAGGTAATCTGGAATGGTAATGGCCCCGTAACTATCTGACCTGCGTTTGAAGCGTTTGGCCATGAATTGCCAAGAAATAAAGACGCCTAATAATTCGCCAAGAACTACCCAATAGCTTGAAAATCCTGCCATGGCACCCATTCCTGTTAAACCAATTAAAAGCCAACCTGATTCTCCGGTTGCTCTAGCAGAAAAGGCTACGGCCCAAAAGCCCATTTTTTTTCCTCCAACGTAATAGTCGCTCATGCCCTTGATTCGTTTAGAGGCCACGATGCCAATGAGAAAGAGTACACCTACGTAAAGTGCTAAAACACTAATTTTTATAATAAAATCTTGATCCATTGTGAGCTATTTAGAATTTTAGGTTGCACTGGAGGCCTTTGAACGTAAACTCAAAGGCAAACAGTGAAAAATAAGTTTCTGTCACAAAATGACCAAAAAATATCACTTTTGTATCATTTCTGAATAAAAATTGAATTAAAACGTTAAAAAAGCTATAAAAATGAATACTTTTGATTTTGTCGGTTTTACAATGACGTAAATCGATACCGTGCAACTTGATTTGGGGAACGTCCTTGGATCTGTACATCATAAATGAACAGAAAAAGACTAAACCGTTTTGAATTCTAAAGAGCAAAAAACACCAACCGCTAATCACTCCACAACCATACAAACCATTGAAGATTTAATTGCGGAACTCACCGACGAGGAGAGGACGGACTACGCAGACATCATCAATTCAATTGCTATTTCCGCCAACGATTTTGAAGCGTTTAGCACTTGGTCAGAAGAATCTTACACAAGAAATTGCCTAGTTGACAATGAACGGCTAGAATTAATTCTACTCTGTTGGGAACCGAATCAGGTTACGCCCATTCACGATCACGGAGGAGAAGAATGCTGGGTAAAAGTTATTGACGGGGAACTGATGGAAACCATTTATGAGCCATTCGAAGATAATGAGCTGGAGGAATTAGTTTCGAAAACTTCAAAAGCCGGAGATGTTTCCTACATGGCAGACTTTATTGGTTTTCATCGTTTAGAAAATTCACACAACGGGCGAAGCATGTCGCTTCATTTGTATGCCAAACCCATTCGGAGCTGTCGCTTATTCGATGAGGACTCCAAGAAATTTATACGTAAAGAATTAGTTTATGATACCATTGCAGAAATGGAGATGAACCTAAACAATTAAAATACATGTCAGATATTAGTAGTGATTTAACTCTGTTTAACGAGTTGGTGGAAGTTTTAATGAAGGAAGAGGAGCTGCATCCGGTAGCAGACCGAATTGAAGCCGAGGAGTTGTACAGTACCATCGATCTTTCTCTGCAATCAGCAGGAATGGTCGATGAGCAGTTTAAATCCGTTTTAAAGGAGGTGCTTGTTTCTACTCCAAAAACAGCAACAAACTTATTTTTTAACCAGTTATTTGGTGGGCGGCAGAGCAAAGCAGTGTTAGGCGACTTGCTTGCTGTTTTGTTGAACAACAGCATGTATACGTATAAAGTTGCCGGTCCTCAAGTTGGAATTGAGCAAGAAATCATCAGGCAATCGTGCAATCTGATTGGCTACGGTTCAAAAAGTAATGGAACGTTTCCTACTGGCGGTTCTATGAGTAATTACATGGCGTTGGTAATGGCAAGAGATGCGAAAGATCCGAACAGCCAGCGAAAAGGAATGACACAGCCCATGGTGGTGTATACTTCTATTGAATCGCATTATTCAAATGCAAAAAATGCAAGCTTTGCAGGCATTGGCAGAGATAACATTCGATACATAGCTTCAGATGCTGAAGGTAAAATGATACCTTCAAAATTGGAAGAACAAATTCAGAAAGATATAAAAGACGGTTTAGTGCCAACCTATGTGAATGCTACTGCAGGAACAACGGTATTGGGCGCTTTTGACCCCATACATGAAATTGCCGACATAACGGAGAAGTACGGAATTTGGCTACACGTAGATGGCGCCTACTGTGGGAGTGTTATTTTTAGCGATAAATACAAGCACTTGGTAAGTGGTGTTGAGCGTTCAGATTCGTTCAGCTACAATGCACACAAAATGTTAGGAACACCCTTAACCTGTTCAATTATTTTGGTGAAGGATAAGAAACATTTATACGAGTCGTTTAGCAACGATGCCGACTATTTGTACCAAACCGATGGAGATAATTTTAACTTGGGTAAAACTTCTTTTCAATGTGGTAGAAGAAACGATGCTTTAAAGTTTTGGACACTTTGGAAATCAGTCGGAACAGATGGCTTACAACAAATTGTTGATCAGCAATTTGATTTGGCGAATGTTGCGCTGAAATACATTCGAAGTAATTCAGATTATACCTTGTACAGCTTCGACGATTCTATTTCTATTTGCTTCAATTACAAAGATATTGACCCAACTGAACTTTGTACTGCCTTGTACGAAAATCAAATCACAGTAGTTGGCTTTGGCGCGTTTAAAGGAGAAACGTTTGTTCGTTTGGTCACCATAAATGCAAACAATGAAGCTGTGGACATCTTGAATTTCTTTAAGGTGATGGAAGAGTTTGTGGAAAAGCATCCCAATTTAAAGCGAATAGCAGAGCACGTTTCGGAAGAGGTGTAGGGGATTTAGTTCCGGTGGTTATTCTACTTCAAATGATTTTTTTAGTTGTTGAAAGTTAAGATTCAGCACATTTCCATTCGTAGAAGTTTACATCGTCGTACAATTTAAAACCCGTTTTAGGGTACAAACGATTCCCGACTACATTGTCTTTTCCTGTTTCCAGCATCAGCGCATGTGCATTGGTTTCTTTGGCTAGTTGTTGTGCTTTTTCAATGAGTTGAACAGAAATTCCTTGTCCGCGATAATTCGGATTTACGTATAAATCATTCAGCAACCAAAGTCGTTTTAAGTTGGTAGAAGAGAAGTAAGGATACAATTGCACAAAACCGGCTAGTGATTTATTTTTCAATTCTGCAACGTAAATAACTGATTCTTCATTATTCATGCGGTTCCGAAGAAATTCCCTGGCCACTTCGGGTTGTGCCGGTTTATGGTAAAAGGCTCTGTACTCTTCAAAAAGTGTAACAAGTTGATCTAAATCTTCAATAAAAGCTGTTCTTATTTTCATAATGGTATAATGTCTTTTCCAAAGGGAAGTATGGCCAAACTAGCTAATTTAAAGTGTTGCTTGCCAAAGGGAATTCCAATTATTGTAATGGAAAACAAAATTCCCATGATTAAGTGCGAAATGCAAATGGTCAGGCCTCCAAAAATAAGCCATAGCACATTCATTACAAGTGATAAACAACCGCTAGAATTATCTCGCTCTCTTACGGTTTTGCTAAAGGGCCAAAGCGCCAATAAACCAAGTTTAAACGTTTGTATTCCAAAGGGAATTCCAACAATGGTAATGCACAACAAAAAGCTGGCAATAAAGTATTCTATGGCAATTAGAACGCCGCCAAAAACAAACCAAACAATGTTTCCTAGTAGTTTCATAGTTTATTCGACCTTAATTAGTTGATATCGTTCTCTCGTTTTCGTTTGGCGTTACTATCGCCCATTCCAAATAAGTCAATTTGGTTGGTTATTTTCAACTCCTTTTCAGGTTGAATCCATTCAGAAACAGGCTCAATAAATTCCTTCGAATTGTTTTTAGGACTCTTAATAGCTGGCGATATTTTATAAGCATTCATTTGGTCGGCCGGAAAACGTTGCAGCAAACTCGTCACGTCGCTCAAAGGAACATCTAAATTCAAATACTCGTTGTAGTAATCCGGTGGTAAAATAACTGGCATTCTGTGATGGCCAATTTTGGTCATCAATTTATTGGGTGGACAAGTAATAATTGCAAAACTGTGGTGCTGTTCGCCCGTGTGTTCATCCTTCCATTCATCGTAAATACCTGCAAACGCAAATGGCCGATTTTTATCTTTTAAGTAAACTAAATACGGCTCATCTAGTTTATTGGCAGTTGTTCCTTCAATAAAAGCATCAGCAAGAACCAGGCAACGTTGAGAACGAATGGCTCTTCTAAAATAGGGCTTTTTAATAATTCCTTTTGCGCCGGTAAAATCTGATCTGTTCTCTAAATTATGATCGCCTTCTGCACGAGCATTTAAAATGTAGGTTTTTTTAGCAGCGAAGGAAGGTGTAAAGCCAAAGTGAGAAAGTTGAATTTTTTGAGGGGCTGCACTTGTGATAATTGGCGCCTTGGCACCTGCAGAAACATTGTAATTCGGTTCAAAAATAGCCTCGCTTTTAGCGTTGAACTTTTTTTCAACTACTTCAACTTTTGAAACGATGACATATCTACCGCACATAATGTAATTCCTAATTTGTTAATGACTAATTATAAATGATTTAAATTCAGAAACTACGTCATTCATTAATTTGAAACTAAAGTTAGTTAAAATCGAAAGTCTAATTTCACAAAGAGTGTAGATATTTAATTTTTAGTAATTATCAGATTAAACATTGGTAATTATATCCCAATTATATTCAAATCTCTATTTTTAAACGTTGTTGTTGTTAAAATTGGTTTTACAATTTCTTGAATAAAGGCAGCCAATTTAACCATGCTCCGTTTTTTTGAGATGGGTTTAATTGCAAGTAGGCTAATTTCTCTTACTGGAATCGGCTTTTGAAAAAATTGAGTTTTTGCTTTTCTTAGGTCTGATAAGTTGTTGTAATACAATTCCGGCACTAACGTTAAACCACCCATCTGATCGCTTAAATTCAGCAGTGTTTCAAAAGAATTACTTTTAAACTGTAAATTCTCAGATTGCTCTTTTTTCTCTCTAATCTTGCACAAAGTCATGCTCTGGCTTCTAAAGCAGTGGCCTTCTTCTAACAACCAAACTTTTTTGTTTTCAACGTCTTTAGAACTTACAAAACCTTTGTCCGTTTCCGAAATTCCATACACCAACATGGCTTCGTAGTATAAGATTTGCTCTTCGTACGCTTCACTTAAATTTTCAATGGGAGTGGAGAGCAGTCCAAAATCAATTTGGTTATGCGCCAACTGGTAAATAATTTCATCGGTAGTAATTTCAGAAATAATCAGTTTTAGCTTTGGGTGCAACTTCATTAAGCTTGGCAGAAACAGCGGTAAAAGTGAGTTTGCCATGGTAGGAATTATTCCCAATCGAATTTCACCGACCAACTCACCACTATCCATTTGACCCAAATGAAACAATTCATGTTGCTTGGCTAAAATATCTTCCGCTTTTTTTAGCAGTAGCATTCCGTCATCTGTGGTTTGAATGGGGTGTCTACTTCGGTCAAAAATTAAAATGGATAACTCCTCTTCGAGTTTCTTAATCATTGCGCTAAGAGTAGCTTGTGTTATGTTACAGCTTTCTGCAGCCTTGCCAAAATGCTTGGTACGGTGCACGGCTAATACATATTCTAGTTGTTGAAAATTCATGATAGATAATATCTATCAAATATATAGATTTATTCGTTTGGTTCTATTAAATAATGCACCTACTTTTGTGTCTCAATACAAACTTAAAAACTAAAAAACTATGTCATTTGTAGGCAAAAAATTTCCAAATTTAAACGTTACAGCCATTGACGAAATGGGTGATAACAAAACCATTAACATTTTCGAAGAGGCAACAAAAAACGACAAGAAAGTATTGTTATTCTGGTATCCAAAAGATTTTACTTTTGTTTGTCCAACAGAATTACACGCATTTCAAGCCGCTTTACCTGAGTTCGAAAAAAGAAATACCATTGTTATTGGTGCTTCTTGTGATACAGCTGAAGTTCACTTTGCTTGGTTAAACACCGCAAAAGACAACGGAGGTATTGAAGGAGTTTCTTATCCTTTGGTAGCTGATAGCAACAGAAACTTAGCTTCAATTTTAGATATTTTAGATGTTTCTGCAGTTGATTACAATGATGAGTATGATGTAGAAATCATTACAGGTGATTGCGTTACTTACAGAGCAACGTATTTAATTGACGAAGAAGGTACTGTTTTTCACGAAGGAATTAACCACATGCCACTAGGAAGAAACGTGAACGAATTTATTCGTTTGATCGATGCTTATTCTCATGTTCAAAATCACGGAGAGGTTTGTCCAGCAAACTGGGAAGAAGGAAAAGAAGCAATGAAAGCGGACAGAAAAGGCACTGCTGAATATTTAGCTAAAAATTAAGAAAATTTGAGATGAAGGATAAAAGACTAATGTTGAGTTTAAGAGTCTTTTATCCTTCAACTTTTTACTTTAATCTGAAAAAATATGTATAAAGAACTAACAGAAGATAATTTAGCGCAAACAGTAAATGAAGGCGGAACTGTAATTGTTCAGTATTCTGCAGGATGGTGTGGAAACTGCCGCATGATGAAACCTAAATTTAAAAAGTTTGCTACAGAACACGAAGATGCAGCTTTTTTAATGGTAGACGCGGAAAAATTTCCGGAGTCTAGAAAATTAGCTGACGTAAACAACCTACCAACCTTTGCAGCATTTAAAAATGGTGAATTAGTAAAGCAAATTCAAACCAACAAAGCTGATAACCTTAAGGAATTAATCGATGAGATTACCGCTAATTAAGCACATCAACAGCTTCATTGCTGAAAATGATGAAGATTACGTAAACGAGGCCATTGAGGTGTTAGAACACTTATCAGAAAGCGCTGCGTTGAAAGATGAAGAATTGGATGTAATTGGAGAATTACTTTCGAATTTATACGGGGGACTAGAAGTTGCCAAAATGGTAAAAGAAGGTAAAACAGAAAAAGAAGCTGGTAACGCCTTTATGAAAAGAGTTCTCGGATCAATTGACCAATAAGCAAACTGCATCAATACGTTAGACAATCAAGTTAAACGCGCACTTCCGCAGATTCATCTTTTCTGAACAAAAGCAAGTATTCTGTGTTCTACTTACAGATAAATTAATCAAATATAAGTTGTTGCGTTTCGAAATTCTTGCCAAAAGAATTCATCAATTTATTGTCTCACCGCCTCACAGTGAATGAACGACAACAACCATAACCAAAAAAAATAACCATGAACAGAATAGGATTAAACAAAGAGAAGAGTCAAGAATTAGCAGATTTATTAAACGATTTACTAGCGAATTACTCTGTTTTCTACCAAAATACAAGAGGATACCACTGGAACATTCAAGGGAAAGAATTCTTTGAGTTACACGTGAAGTTTGAAGAACTATACAATGATCTCTTCGTGAAAATAGATGAAATTGCTGAACGCGTTTTAACAGCGGACAGGAAAAGCAGAAGAAGGCTAGTTTGACCTTGATTCGGTAGGGGTGGTGTAGTTTGTTCAGATTTGTCGCAGTCGTGCCAAATACTGCGAGATAATCACAGTACTTTTGAAGCATGAATACACCACTTAAAATAATCGCATTCACCGCAGTTTTAGTTTTTTTTTCTTGCTCGACTTCTGGTAAAAAAGAGGAACCAGCCGAAGAAACAAAAGTGGAAGCACCCACAAAAGCCGAGGAAATTATAGCTGCCAGCATTCAGGCGCACGGCGGAGAATTATACAAGCAAGCGCATTTCAGTTTTACCTTTAGGGGAAATACGTATCGGTTTAAAATTAATTATCAAGAGTTTGAATATGAATTTAATGGTCTAAATAAACAAGAGGACTCTGTTCGAACTTTAGTGAATAGCAATTCTGTAAACGTTTGGATCAATAACCAGCCCATCGACTTGAATGAAAAACAGAGGTTAAGCTATTCAGACAATTTAAATTCAGTGATTTATTTTGCCACTTTGCCCCATAAGCTAGGCGATGAATCGGTGAATGAATTTTACCAAGGAAGCACCACCATAAAAGCTAAAAATTATGAGGTGGTAAAAGTAAGCTTCGACCAAGAAGGAGGTGGAACAGATTTCGATGATGAATATTACTATTGGATCAATTCGGAAACCATGTTAATTGACTATTTGGCTTACAACTATCAGACTAACGGCGATGGTGTTCGATTCAGAGCGGCCTATAATCCAAGAACCGTTGGAGGGATTCATTTTCAAGATTACATCAATTACAAAGCTGAAGTAGGAACTCCTTTGGCTCAGCTACCTGAACTTTATGAAAATGGCAAGTTGGAAGAGATTTCGAGAATTGAAACTGAAAACATCGTTCTTCTAAAGAATTAACTGAATAAGCTGCTTCTCTTTGATTTATTTGGTTGTAAAAGGATATTTTTACAAGGTGTAAAACACAGATAAAGTAAGCAATATGGAAGAAGAAAGTAGCAAGAAGAATTTTAAGATTGTAGGAGACTCGAAAAAGAAGGTAGTGAAATTTGGAGCGTCAAAAGAAATACAACCAAAAACTGAAAGTCGAAAAGAGGAACCAATTAAAACGGTAGAGCCTAAGGTTGAAAAGCCAACGCCGGCGGGAGTTGAATCAAGAAAACCGGTGAACGATAACTTCGCAAAATATTCTTCAAGAGAGCCGTTGGAAGAGGGAGAATACCCGAGAGAACTAAAGCATCAATTTAGCATTAATACTGAATTTGAAGCTGCTTTTGAAAAATTATCGGAAGGTCAAAGAGAAGGGTATTTATTCTATTTTTCTGGTCCAAAGTTAACTGCTTCCATTACGAATAGAATTGTAAAGAAAATAGACAGAATACTGCTAGGTCACGGTCTTAATGATTGCACCTGTGGACATTCTAAAAATATGCCCAATTGCGATGGGTCGCATAAAAATGTCCCGGTAAAGTAAAATAGCGGGTAATCAAAAGAGGTTATAAAATTAGTTCGTATACGAACAGGAATTATTGAACTAGAAGCAATAATTTAGCAAGAGCATTGGTTGAAAGACTGATGCTTTTTTAGGTTATCATTCGTTAATAAAAGGAAAGTAGAATGCAAGAGAAGTTTGTATCAGAAATTGCGGCAGCCTATCATGAGTTTGAAGGTGATTACATTACCCTTGGCGCGGGAATGCTAAACGGCGAAGCGCAACACCATGCAGAAGTTAGAATACCGTTGAAAACCTTGAACCGACACGGTTTAATTGCCGGTGCAACGGGAACAGGAAAAACAGTGAGTTTACAGGTGTTGGCAGAGCAATTTTCAGCCAAAGGTATTCCGGTTGTTTTAATGGATTTAAAAGGTGATTTAAGTGGGCTTGCAGCAGCAGGCGCAACCAACAAACACATTGTAAAGCGCCATTCCTTTTTAATCGAAGATTGGAGTGCAAAAGGATTTCCCTTGGAATTACTATCCCTCTCGGATGAGCCCGGTGTTCGCTTAAAAGCAACCGTTACGGAGTTTATGAACCATATGCCAAATAGGAGCATAACGTTTGTGACCTAATTGACGTTGTATTTCTTTTGCAGAGAAGCTCTTTTTAGTGTAAGGTAGTAAGTGCATGGTTATAAACTAATAGCGATAAGGAAGCTTAGATTTATGTAAGACAGTTCCACTTTTTAAAGTTGTTCTAGTTTTACATTTTTTACATTCGTACTGTTCTTTATCCGATTTCCAGTAATGTTGAGTTCCGTTACATTTCGCACAGACAACTCCTGCCTGATTTCTATATTCTTTAAACTTATTCTTACAGCTCTGTTCGTCGGGAAACTCTGAAATAAAACTAATTAGCGACATATAATTACATTTTTAACCCAAGGTAAATATACGGATATTCATTTAAAATAAATTTAAATCAACGTTATCAAGGAGATATTCACAAAAAAACGATCAGTTTTTTGAGCGAGTGACCCTTGCAACCTGTTGTAGGAAATGCAATTTATGATTGATGAAAAAGATTTGAAATGGCCAAGGCATACCCAATAATGACTTTAAAAATGGCAAAACCTACTTTTTACAAAGTAAATACATAATAATATGAATATAAAATACTTGTGTTTTATTGTAACTGCTTAGGCCATGTAACTTGCTGAAAAAATGACCAAAAAACAGGTAGTTTTACTCGTTTTTTTTGTAAAAAAGCGCAGGTACCTTTAGACTTCGATTCAAAGAAGAAACTCAGGCAATGAAGCTCATACAACGAAAAAATTCAAATGCAAAGAATCAATCGAGATGCACATCAGCTGATCATTCAGATGCAGAAGAAATGCGCTTGGCATTTTGTTCTATGGGAGAGATTTATTTAGAAAGCGGAGAAGCTACCTTTAAGATTGTAAATAGCGAAGGTTTAAGTCTATTGGATACAAAGTGTTTTGGGCAAATTTTATCGCCCAACTATAAGCGGTTGTTTGAAGAGTGTAATTATTTTAGATACAACAGTTCGGCAGTTTGTTTCACCATTAACTTTTACAGCAATGAGAATCAATTATTCGGTAAGTTAATTTCTGAATCGATTTTCAAAAACATAGGGTTTGGTCGCGGAGTAGGCGAATGGGTTGTGAATTCGTAAAGGCCGATTAGAAATTGTTGTTTTCTCCTTTTCGAGCAAGAATTCTTCTGTAATTTTCAAGTCCTTTATTTAATTATTGAAACGCCTTTCATTCATGAAACAAGACACTAAAATCTCGTGCCCAAATTGCGGAACTTCCATCGACGTTCAAGACATCTTAGCCCATCAGTTGGAAGATGAAATCAAAAAAAAATACCAAGAGCAATTAGCAAAGGAGAAAAAAGAAAACGAAGCTCGTTTACAGCAAATTCAAAAGTCGCAAGAAGAGCAAGCAGAACTTTTAGCCAAGGAGAAAACAAACTTTGAAGAGAAGAAAAAGCAGGAAAATCGAATTTTTCAAGAACGTTTAGAAAAGCAAGTTAAAGAAGAACGGCAACGAATTGAACTTCAAGTTAAGGCAAAAATAACTGAAGAGAATTCTGAACAACTCAAAGCATTAACACAAGAGTTAAATGAAAAGAGCGAACAAGTGAAAGAACTGAATCGTTCGAAGGCGGAGATTGAAAAGCTGAAGCGTGAAAAGGGTGAATTAAAGGAAGCGGCTGAAGCTCAGGCTCAAAAGCGATTAACTGAAACCTTATTGGCTGAGCGAGATAAGATTCGAAAGGCAGAAGAAGAGCGAAATGAATTGCGTTTCAAAGAAATGCAAAAACAGTTAGAAGATCAGAAAAAACTAACGGAGGAAATGAAGCGAAAGCAGGAGCAGGGCTCGATGCAATTGCAAGGAGAGGTGCAAGAGCTCGCCATTGAAGAATGGTTGGCAGCTCAGTTTCCGTTAGACAGTATTGAGGAGATTAAAAAAGGAGCACGCGGTGGAGATTGCATTCAAATTGTAAATACTAGAATGGCTCAAAACTGCGGTTCAATTTATTATGAAAGCAAGCGAACAAAGGATTTTCAGCCAACATGGATAGAAAAATTTAAAGCAGACATCAGAGCGAAAGGCGCAAATATTGGAGTATTGGTTACTGAGGTGATGCCTTCCGACATGGATCGTATGGGCTTAAAAGACGGAATATGGATTTGTAATTACGATGAATTTAAAGGCATGTGTGCAGTTTTGCGACAGTCGATTATTCAACTGAACAGCGCCATAAGTTCACAAGAAAACAAAGGAGATAAAATGCATATGTTGTATGACTTTTTGACTAGCAATACGTTCCGAATGCAAATTGAAGCAATAGTTGAAGGGTTTACACAGATGAAAACCGATTTAGAAACCGAGAAACGATCCTTTCAACGCATTTGGAAGCAACGTGAAAAGCAGATTGATAAAGTCACGCTGAACACCATTGAAATGCACGCATCCATTAAGGGAATTGCGGGCAATGCCATTCAAGCCGTGAAAGCATTGGAGTTACCAGGAGAATGAGCACAAAGCTAAAAGCTAAAAGCTGAAGGCAAAAAGCACAAAGCTGAAAGCAAAAAGCACAAAGCTGAAGGCTTAACGTAGCGAGCTCAGAGCTTTGGGAAGTATTTTTAGTTGATAATCTGATGGATTGACCTATATACAAACTAAACCCAACCCAATTTATGCTTATTCGTATAAATTGAGCTATAAGCTTTAAAAGTTCACTTTTATTATTAGCTTTAGACTATAGGCTTTTAGCTTTTGACACTCTGCCACGCTCCTGCATTGTGACACGTTACACCGTTTCTTGTTAAAATTGATTTTGCTTGAGAGGCTCTCATGCCCGATTTACACACAAGAATTACTTCTTTGCCTTTAAATTGTTTGGCTTTTGCTTCTATGTTCTGCAAAGGAATGTTTTTGCTTCCTTTTGCATGACCCGATTGAAACTCTTGCGGTGAGCGAACATCTACTACCACAGCTCCGGCTTTAATTAGAGCTTTGTAATCAGTTGGTACACCAAAAAGTTGTTCTTTTATGCTTTGAAAAAATCCCATAGTTTCTATTTTTTTACAATATTACGGCGGTATTTTAATCTGAATTGTAACAATGGTTACTCAAGTTTCGTAAACGCAGGTATCTAAAAAAGTCCAAATACAAGCTTTTGTAATTTAGATAATGTAAGTTGCTACGGCGTTGTTGAGTGTTCAGTGAATCTAAAAAAAGAGAGAATGAGGTGCATAATTGTTGATGATGATGAAATGTCGAGAGAAATTTTGCAGCACTTTTGCGCTAAAATAGAAGGTGTTGAAATTGTTGCGGTTTGTGAAAGCGGCATTCAAGCGCTAGCTGAATTGGAAAAACAAGATGTAGATCTATTGTTTTTAGACATTGAAATGCCCGACTTAACCGGCTTAGAGTTCATCCAAACGGTCAAAAATCTTCCTCAAATAATATTTACCACAAGCCGTACGGAGCAGGCTCTAGAAGCCTTTGAATATGACGTTACCGATTACTTAGCAAAACCAATTGCTTTACCACGTTTAATTAAGGCGATTAACAAAGCAAAAGAAAAAAGTAAACAGCAACCTCGCAAGCGAGAGTTAGAAAATGAACTGTTCATACGCTCCGAAGGCAAACTTGTAAAAATAAAACATGACGAAATTTTATTCATCGAAACACTCAATGATTACTTGATTGTACGAAGCACGAATCATTCGAAACACATTGTTCATTCCACACTATCAAACATGGACGATAAATTAAAAGGCAAGGGATTTCTCAAGGTTCACCGCTCTTTTATCATCAACTTGAGTAAAATTGACAGCATTGAAGATACTCATGTGATGATTCAAAATAAAGTTATTCCGGTAAGCAGAGCGCATAAGAAACTCCTGCTGGAAAGCATTAATTTGCTTTAGTTTTTGTCACACGGTGCGGATTAAGTCCGGTATACTGCCAAAAATGCCTTTTAAAGAACAATAGAAACCATTCTCCGAAGGATTTCTGCCAAACTCCTAAAAGTCATCTGCTATCAAAAAGGTTCTCGAGACTTTTGTGTCGAATTTAAACCTTTTAGAAAATGAAACATTTAGTAATTAGTTTGTTATTGACATTTTTCGCATACAATGCTTTTTCAACCAACATTCAAATTGATACCATCAGCGGAAACCTATTGCATTATAAAATTTACAATGATCAAGGAATTGTTTTAGAAGATGCGTATTGGCAAAATGGAAAAAACGTGGGCCTTTTTAAACGTTACCATGAAAATGGTACGCTAGCCCAAGAATTTTTCTTTGATGCTCAAGGTAAAAGAATAGGTGAGCAAAAGTATTTTTTTGAAAATGGACAAGAACGTTTGATTGGAAACCGGAATGAGGGTAAAATAGACGGTAGTTTAGTTTGGTACGACGAGAAAGGTGAAGTGGCGAGTGTTGTACGGTTTCGAGATGGCAAACGGTACACCAAGTTTTAACAACTATTCTCAAACCAAGGGTTCAAAAAATCCTTTACCATTTAGTTGATTGATGTGAAATTAGCTGGCTGATTATTATCGGCCGGCTATTTTCGTTAGCTGTTGTATAATTCAATAATTTCGCCGCTATAAATTGCTAGAATATGATTTCAATAGACGGCTTAGCAGTAGAGTTTAGCGGCCAAACTTTGTTCGAGAATGTTTCATTTGTTGTAAATGAAAACGATAAGATTGCTTTAATGGGAAAAAATGGTGCTGGTAAAAGCACTATGATGAAGATTATAGCAGGCGAACAAAAACCAACTAAAGGTAAAGTTAACTTTCCAAAGGACTACGTTATAGCATATTTACCACAGCACCTGCTAACTGAAGACGATTGCACGGTGTTTGAAGAAACTTCGAAAGCTTTCAAGCAAATATTTGCCATGAAAGAAGAAATGGATTCGATTAACAAACAGTTGGAAACCAGGGCTGATTATGAATCGGAGGCCTACATGAAACTGATTGAGCGGGTAAGTGAATTGGGCGAAAAATTCTACTCCATAGAAGAAATCAACTACGATGCTGAAGTAGAAATGGCGCTAAAAGGGCTTGGCTTTAAGCGGGAAGACTTTACGCGACAAACCTCAGAGTTTAGCGGTGGCTGGCGTATGCGAATTGAATTGGCTAAGATTTTACTTCAAAAACCGGATTTAATTTTGCTAGATGAGCCAACAAACCATATTGATATTGAGTCGGTTATTTGGTTGGAGCAATTTCTCATTCACAAAGCTAAAGCAGTTGTAGTGATTTCTCACGATAGAGCATTTATTGACAATATTACTACAAGAACCATTGAAGTAACTATGGGCCGTATTTATGACTATAAAGCAAACTACAGCCATTACCTTCAATTGAGAGAAGAGCGAAGACAACACCAATTAAAAGCGCATACTGAACAGCAAAAATTGATTGCCGATAACATGGCATTCATAGAACGATTTAAAGGAACCTATTCTAAAACCAATCAAGTAAACTCGCGCGAGCGAATGTTAGAAAAGTTAGAAATCATAGAAATTGATGAAGTCGACACTTCTGCCTTGCGCCTGCGCTTTCCTCCATCCCCACGTTCTGGCGACTATCCTGTAACCGTAAAAGAAGTATCAAAAAGTTATGGAGATTTGGAAGTGTTCAAGGATGCAAGTTTCTCTATTTCAAGGGGCGAGAAGGTAACATTTGTGGGCCGAAACGGGGAAGGTAAATCGACCATGATCAAAGCCATTTTAAATCAAATTGAGGTGGAAGGCAATTGTGAATTAGGTCACAATGTAAAGGTGGGTTACTTTGCCCAAAACCAAGCCTCTTTACTAGATGATAGCTTAACTATTTTTCAAACCATTGATGAAGTTGCAGTAGGCGAGGTGCGAACCCAGATTAAGAATATTTTGGGTGGCTTTATGTTTAAAGGTGATGATATTGATAAAAAGGTAAGTGTGCTTTCAGGTGGAGAGAAAACGCGATTGGCCATGGTGAAACTTTTGCTAGAACCAGTAAACCTGCTCATTCTAGATGAGCCAACCAATCACCTGGACTTAAAGTCGAAAGATGTGTTGAAAGAAGCATTGAAGAATTACGATGGTACGTTAATTCTCGTTTCTCACGATAGAGATTTCTTAGGCGGTTTGTCAGAAAAAGTATTTGAATTCAAAGATAAACGAGTTATCGAGCATTTTGAAACCATTGATGCTTTCTTGGAACGCAATCGGATTGAGAATTTAAAAGAATTGGATTTAAAGTAGTTATCTCTTAGTTTACTATTTCTTTACATTTTCTTAATATTTTCGAGGGAAAGGGTATTTATATTCGTCAAAAAGGCATATTCCAAAAACAAATCAATGAGAAAAAATTCATTACTGCTTGCGCTGTTTGTCATGGCATCGCAGCTTTTCGCCCAATCCTTATACGATGAAGGCATGGTTCAAACCATTTCCATCACCTTCGCCCAAAGTAACTGGGATGCACTTTTAGACGCTGAAAAAGCAGGGGCAGATGGTTACATTATGGCTCAGAACGTTACAATTAACGGTATTTCATACGATAGTGTTGGTGTAAAATACAAAGGGAACAGTACGTATAGTTCAAACCGAACGAAAAACCCATTTCACATAGAACTAGATACCTATAAGGATCAGGATTATCAAGGTTACAAAGACATTAAATTGAGTAACGTTTATAACGACCCTTCTTTCGTTCGGGAAGTGCTTTCCTACAAAGTGTTAAGAAACTACATGGATGCGCCTCTTTCTAATTACGCTAATGTTTCTGTAAATGGCAATTTGATTGGATTGTATAGCAATTCAGAAGCAATTACCAAAACGTTCGTAGATGATCGCTTTGGATCGAAGAAGAACACCTTTGTAAAATGTAATCCGCCAGCAGGAGCAGGACCAGGAAGTTCTGATTATCCTAACCTAGTTTATTTAGGTACTGATAGTAACCTCTATTATGCAAAATATGAGATAAAATCAGATTACGGTTGGAACGAATTAATTCACCTTTGTGATACGCTCTCAAACCACACATCAGCAATTGAAGATATTTTAGATGTTGATAGAGCGTTGTGGATGTTAGCGTTTAATAATGTGTTAGTTAATTTAGATAGCTATAGTGGCGGATTCGCTCAGAACTATTATTTATACCGAGATGATAACGGCCGATTTATTCCAATTGTTTGGGATTTAAATGAGTCTTTTGGGGTGTTTTCTATGACAGGAACAGGAACATTAAACAGCACAACGGCTAAACAACAGATGAGCCATTTGTTAAACTCTACTAGTTCAAACTACCCGTTAATCAGCAAACTGTTGAACGTACCGACATATAAAAAGATGTATTTGGCTCATGTTAAAACCATGTTGCAAGATAACTTTACGAACAACGGATCTTATTATACTCAAGGACTGGCGTTGCAGTCAACCATTAACTCATCAGTTCAAGCTGACCAAAACAAGTTTTATACGTATGCTAACTTTACGTCCAATTTAACTTCTGATATCAGCACTGGTGGAGGTGGCCCACCTAGACCAGGTTCTACAACACCGGGAATTACCAGTTTAATGAATGGTAGGTATTCCTATTTGATGGGCTTAAGTGACTTTAGTGCAACTGAACCTTCAATTTCAATGATTGCTGTTTCAGATACTGCGCCAATGGTGAACGATTCGGTTTTCATAACAGCTGCAATTGCAAATGAAATCAGTGTTTTGTTGAGATACAGAACACTAGACAATGCGGTGTTTGAGAAAGCTACCATGTTAGATGACGGTTTACATGGTGACGGAGCCGCCAATGATGGTATTTACGGTGCTAACGTTAAGATGTCTAGCGCAGAACTAGAATACTACATTTATGCTGAAAACAATACCATTGGTAAGTTTTCTCCCACGAACGCAGAACATGTTTTCTACTCATTAAATGCTGCTAAAGCTGCACCGGGAGATTTGGTGATTAATGAATTTTTAGCATCAAATTCAACCATTAATGCAGATCAAGATGCAGAGTATGATGATTGGATTGAATTGTACAATAACGGTAATCAAGTAATAGATATATCAGGTTACAAATTGTCTGATGACATTAAAGATTTAGACCAATTTTCCTTTCCTACAGGAACCACCATTCAACCTAACGGTTACGTTACTGTTTGGGCTGACAATGATTTGACGCAAGCAGGATTTCATGCTGGTTTCAAAATCTCTTCTTCGGGAGAAACTTTAATCTTAAGTGATGCTACAATGAGCATAATTGACTCAGTTACATTTGGCGCGCAAGTAAGCGACGTTTCTTATGGACGTTTTGCAAACGGAACTGGCAACTTCCAATTATTATCGCCAACATTTGGAGCCCAAAATGCCATAGCTGACTCTGCTAATTATGATATAGTCATTAATGAGTTTTTAGCTTCTAATACCGCTACCGTAGCAGATTCATATGGAGACTTTGACGATTGGATTGAGTTGTACAACAAAGGAAGCCAGACGGTTGATTTAAGTACGTTCTCACTTTCTGATGATATTACTGATTTAGATTTATTTAAATTCCCTAGCGGAACGATGTTAATGCCCGATAGCTTTATAATTGTTTGGGCCGATAATGATAGTGCTCAAGTCATTGGATCTGTTGGATTTCATGCTGAATTTAAATTATCTGCTGCTGGAGAATCGATTTATCTTTCAGACGGACCAACCATAGTTGATTCTATAAGTTATTTAATTCAAGTGACGGATTCGTCTTTCGGAAGGTAGCCTAATGGAACCGGAAATTTTCAACGGATGTTCCCAACTTTTAAGAGTAAAAATATAATCTCAACAGGTTTGAATAATAATTCATTAAGAGATGCAGGTTTTATCTTTTATCCAAACCCTGCAAGTGAATCATTTACGATTAAGGCAAATGGCTCAAACCGTGCTACGGATGTATTCATTTACAATGCAACAGGACAAATGGTTTATTCAAATAATTTACTGAACGAGCTGGTTATTGATGTTAGCAATTGGAGTAAAGGCATTTATTTTATTAGGGCGGAAGAAACTACAACACGAATCATAGTTCATTAGATTGTTTTTAGATAAGTTTAAGCCCACTTAACACGCTGTTAGGTGGGCTTTCTTGTGTTTGATAGTTTGAAGATTTTAGTCAAGTTTTTGGGAAATCTGTGCCATTTAGTTAGTCCCTAATTTAAGACCTTTGTAAAAGTAAAACGACTAAACTAATTTAACGCAGAAGTGTTGTGAATAGTAAAACAAAAACAAGCTATGATAAACTGGAATGATGTTATAAAATACGCCAACCATGGCGTTCCTGAACCCGATAAAAGAGTGGAAAAAACAGAAGCGGAGTGGAAGGAATTATTAAGCGAAGAAGAGTTTTACATTACAAGAAAGAAAGGAACAGAGCGAGCGGGAACTGGAGAATTATGCAGTGCTCATGAAGCAGGGAAATACAGCTGTAAATGTTGTGGCACAGAATTGTTTGATTCTACCATTAAATTTGAATCGGGCAGCGGATGGCCAAGCTTTACTCAGCCCATAAGTTCCAATGCTATTAAATATGAGAAAGATGTATCGTTTGGCATAGTTCGAGTGGAAGTAATGTGTAACGTTTGTGATGCACATTTGGGACATGTTTTTCCTGACGGTCCAAAGCCAAGTGGATTGCGTTATTGTGTGAATTCAGCAAGCATTCAATTAATTAAAGAAACAGTATAACATGAAAGAAGAAATAGCAGTTTTTGGTGGCGGATGCTTTTGGTGCGTCGAAGCCGTGGTTCAGCGCTTAAAGGGTGTTGAAAAAGTAGAATCTGGTTACAGCGGAGGAACAGTTCCGGGCAAACCAACCTATAGAGAAGTTTGCTCAGGTTTAACAGGACATGCAGAAGTTGTGCGGGTTACTTTTAATGCCGAAGAATTAAGCTTTGAAGACTTGTTGACCATTTTTATGACGAGTCACGATCCAACTCAACTCAACCGGCAAGGAGCCGACTATGGCACACAATACCGTTCTGTAATTTTTTAC
Source organism: uncultured Flavobacteriales bacterium (assembly GCA_905479325.1). Taxonomy (GTDB): domain Bacteria; phylum Bacteroidota; class Bacteroidia; order Flavobacteriales_E; family Vicingaceae; genus NORP294. Next base: position 46,069 of record CAJQLW010000010.1, on the reverse strand, counting down.
CAAAATGAAGCGCAAAAAGCCACTGCTGAAAAGGTGATTGAAAAATTGAAAGATGTTTACGAAGATCCGATAGTTACCGAGTTAACGGCGGCGCCGGAGTTTCATTTGGCAGAGGCAGATCACCAAAACTATTACAACGAGAATACCGAAGCAGGATTTTGTCAGGCGGTAATAAGCCCGAAAATATCAAAATTGCGTAAAATGTATGCCGATCGATTAAAAAGCTAACGCAATCAACATGCAAGACCTTTCCAACCTTCCAATCCGACCTTATTTTTCAAAAGAACTACTAAAAGATCCCGAGGAGAAAAATTTTACAAGACAGGTGCACAACGCTCATTATTCTTCAGCTGTTCCTGTGCAGCCTAAAAAGCCTGAATTGGTGCATTTATCCTCTTCTTTTTTAAAGGACTTTAACCTAACCGTTGGGGATAAATCAAAACTTATACGTCAACTTAGCGGAGCGACTTCTTTCAACGATTTCGAAAGTTATGCTATGTGTTATGGAGGGCATCAATTTGGACATTGGGCAGGACAATTAGGCGATGGAAGAGCCATTAACATTGCAGAAGTTGAACTGAACGGAAAACCGCACACTTTGCAGCTGAAAGGTGCAGGACCAACTCCATATTCTAGAAGAGCAGACGGGTTTGCTGTTTTGCGATCATCTATCAGAGAATATTTGTGCAGTGAGGCCATGCATCATTTAGGCGTGCCAACAACACGAGCTTTATCACTCATTAAATCGGGAGATTGGGTAACAAGAGACATACTGTACAACGGTAATCCGAAAGATGAGTTGGGCGCCATTGTTTGTCGTGTTTCTGAATCTTTTATTCGATTTGGAAGCTTTGAAATTTTTACTTCAAGAGGGGAGAAAGAAGAGTTGAAGCAGTTGGTGGATTTTACCATTCAACATCATTACTCGCACTTGGGGTCGCCTTCAAAAGCTACTTATTTACAATTTTTTAAGGAGGTGGTAACCCGAACAAAAGACTTGGTTATTCACTGGCAGCGGGTAGGTTTTGTGCATGGTGTAATGAATACAGATAACCTTTCTATACTAGGGCAAACCATTGATTATGGTCCCTATGGTTGGTTGGAAAATTACGATCCACATTGGACGCCCAACACCACAGATTTACAGAACAAACGCTATCGTTTCGGCAAACAGCCCAACATTGCCTTGTGGAATTTAACGCAATTGGCAAATGCCCTGTACCCGTTAATTGAAGAAGTGGAACCACTTCAAACGATTTTAAACGAATACAAAAGAGATTTTAGCTTAGGCTACCACAAAATGATGTGTAAAAAATTGGGATTGGATTTGCATGAAATGATTGAAGGAGAGTTTGTAACTCAGTTAGAGGATTATTTGGAAGCATCACAATTAGATATGACCATTTTCTTTAGATTGATCAGCAGGAATGAAACCTTGAGTTTTGAATCGTTTTGGGCAGTTATAGAAGAATCAACGTATTTAGATGAAAGAGCTTTGTTAAAGCAAAAAGTGCAGTGGGAAAGATGGTTTGAGCGGTATAGCACGTTCTTAACAACGGAAAAAATGCCCGTAGAGCAGAGAAGTGCTAAAATGAAATTGGTGAACCCAAAGTATGTGTTGAGAAACTACATGGCACAGCTTGCTATTGATGAAGCAGAAAAAGGCAACAACAATTTAGTTGATGAACTGTATGAATTGCTTCTAAAACCTTATGATGAGCGACCAGAAATGGAAAAATGGTTTGCTAAACGGCCCGATTGGGCGATGAACAAAGTGGGCTGCTCTATGCTATCTTGCAGTTCTTAGTGCCAGATAATTCTAATTCCCAGACCGTGATTAAATCCAAATGGCTGAAAAGCTTCGCTTAAATTGGTTTGAGCGTAAGAAAGATTGTAGTAAAAGTCAGTGGTTAGGTGATCCATAATTTTATACTTAAAACCCAACCCAGTGCCGCCACCATAACCAATACCACCGAGGCGTTGGTTCGGCCTGTCAAGTGCCACGTGAAATATTTCGTATTCAATATTATTGATTACAAAGTAGTTTCTTCTCATTTGTGTGTTATTTAAACTCCCAAATAAAGAGAAATAGAAATTGGAGTATTCGTCGTGATACATGCTGAATTGAGCTCCTAGGTTTAGGTGAAATCGATTCTCTTCGCCGAAAAGTGGTATTTGTTCTAATCGGTCACCATCAATTCGTCCGTTGTTGGGTTCAATGATTCCAACCGTGAAAAACTGCTCGAATTTAAGTTGCGTAATATTTACATCCAAATACAAATCAATCACTTTACTTAAATTGTACTCTATGTGTCCGCCAATTTCTGAAGCAGTTCTATAGCGAGTTTCTATGGGATATTCGGCTATGTAATAGTCAAACCTAAAATAATCTCTTATGGCTTGCTGATTAAAGGGCTGACTGAGAACGAAAGGTATGTTAAATGGAGTGATATCAGGCCTTCCTGAATAAACCTCTACTGTTTTGTTGTTCGAAAAATAGGCTCCAAAATTGATTCCGAAAGAAAACTTTACAGTATCCTCTAATTCTTCGTCGTCTTCGTAGAGGTAATCGTCTTGTGCAAAATTGGTTAAACTTAGTCCAAAAAGTAAGGCAAAAGAAAGGAGGCATTTAAACTTCATTGTAAATCATTTAAAGAATTCTAATCCATTTCAAAAATAAGTATAGAAGAGATACAAGTAACAGTTAACAATTCAAGAATTGAATTTAATTCACTAAATATTCAGGTTGTTCAATCTTATTCTCTACTTTTATTTCAATCATGAACGATTTTCCAAGTCCAAACGAACAACGAAAGGTGTTGAACCAATTAGTCACTTTAAAAATGCCTTACGGTAAATTTAAAGGCCGTTTATTGTGTGATTTACCAGAGCCGTATTTAGTATGGTACAAACAAAAAGGCATGCCAAAAGGAAATCTAGGTATGTTGTTGGAAACGCTATATGAAATAAAATTAAATGGCTTAGAGCACCTATTGAAACCTCTGAAACGGGCAAATTAAAACTCTTTTATGATTTTTAAGAAATATGGCTTAATTTGCAGTTCGCAATTGCTGCGTTGAAGAATAGACTATTCAATGTAGCATTAACATACTAAATGGAACACATTGCTTTAGAAAGAATTCCACACAAAAGAATTCGAGCATTCATTCAAAACCAAATCGATAATAACGTTCAAACGGTTAACGATTTAGAGGTATCAATTCCACACGGAGCTTGTACGAAAGCTTTGCTGAAACACGAATTGTCATTTACCGCCAAGCACAGCATTGAAGACGTTTGGGATTTTTACAATAAAACAGGTCCGAACAAGGTGTTTAAAAATAAGTTAGTATCCTTTGCCTTGATGCTTTCAAAAGCAAACGAAAGTGAGGTTTTGTATAAAGAAGAACCATTCTCTAGTGCCGAAATAGGCCAAGTTTATTTTATGAATTTAAATATTTTGAAAGGTTTGGTTCAAATTGCAGTTTCATATGAAATTGTGGCGATTAATGAAAAAAAGAAGTTTTTCGAATTCTCTTACATCAAAGGAGGGAAGTCGACAGGGTTACAACGAGTTTCTTTGGTTGAAGTGGCACCTAACCAAACTAAAATCATTCATACCACTCATTACAGGAGTAAATCAGATTTTCGAGACAGATACATGTATCCATATTTTCATACTAAAGTGCTTCAGGAATATCACTTGAATATGATTGAATACATAGGTCGCAAGCTAGCAGGCTAATTATACTCAGTTCCTTTCTTTTGGTCTTCATACCATTGTTCGGTAAATCTTTTTGATGAAGCCTTACCGAATTTTAGCACTCGGTAAACCATGTTAATGACCAAAATATTTCCAACGGCAAATAGGAAAAAAATAAGGCTAAACTTTACATCGAATGCTGGTAATAAACTATAAATTACTAAGAACAAAGTGGTTCCGATAACTACATTTCTAATCTCTTTCATGTCTAGTAAACAGCGCCCTAGCAATGTTGTTTAAGTTACTTTACAAATGCAGCTTCATTTTTAGGAATTGTATAAAAGTGCTTAAACGTACTTTTGAATCAAATAAATCAATTGCGGATGGCCTCAACATTATATTCATTAGATCATTTAAGCCAATTTGACAAAAGAGAATTGGTTCAAGAGTTATGGAGTGGTTACGGTGAAATCGTACGGTTGACAAATGAATTGGGCGAAAAGCAAAGTGTCATTCTGAAAAAGATTAGCGCGGTCTCTACGGCAAATCATCCTAGAGGATGGAATACTTCAAATTCACATAGTAGAAAATTGAAATCGTATCAAGTAGAAATAGAGTTTTACAAAAAATGGTCTATAAAGTGCAATAATGCATGTAGAGTTCCATTGTATTTTGATAGTAGTTTAGAGGAGAATAATATTCAACTGCTAATTGAAGACCTTGATCAATCAGGTTTTTCAAGAAGGAAGTCAAGCTTAAGTTATAGAGAAGCCAAAGTGGTGCTCCGTTGGTTGGCTCATTTCCACGCGACTTTCATGAACATAGAGCCAAAAGGTTTGTGGAAAGAAGGAACATATTGGCATTTAGAAACACGTCCTGATGAATTAGAGGCAATGCCTAACGGTGAGCTCAAAAAGAACGCTAAAGACATCGCAACTTGTTTAAAACAGGCCGATTTTCAAACCATTGTGCATGGAGATGCTAAATTGGCTAATTTTTGTTTTAACGAGGATTTAACAGAAGTTGCCGCAGTAGATTTTCAATATGTAGGTGGTGGATGTGGAATGAAAGACTTGGTTTATTTAATCGGTAGTTGTTTAACAGAAAAAGAATGCGGTCAATATGAATCAGAAATATTAGATTTCTATTTTTTAGAATTGAAATCCGCCTTAAAATTGACTAATGGTACAATCGAATTTGATGCACTAGAGCAGGAGTGGAGGGCGCTTTATCCTTTTGCCTGGGCTGACTTTTCTCGATTTTTACTAGGATGGTCACCAATGCATCAAAAGTTGAATGGGTACGCTTTGAAAAACACAAAAAAGGCACTCCAACAAATGAGTTGAAATGCCTTGCTCAATTTTTTTCGAACTAATTTTTAATTATCTTAAGGCTTTCGGATTTCGTTCCATTTGACCAATTGATAAAGTAAATTCCACTGCTTAAAGCTTTCATGTCATACACTAATTGAGACTCGTCGGTTTGAATTTCTCCTACAAGTTTCATCTTTGCATCATAAATGCTGATGATATTTGTTGCCTTAGACTGAGGTAAATTCAATGTAATTGCATCATTTACGGGGTTCGGGTAGAACGAAAAGGTCGTACGCTCACTTCTTGCATCTTGAATACCTGTCAAAATTCTACATGTTCCAATTTTATAAGAATCGGGGTTGGCTGAGTTGTTTCGTTGCCCTGCACCCGGATAATCGTAAGTATAGTAAAAATAAACGGTTGATCCTTGACTTGCATTTAGTTGGAATGGTACATTAGGTGTTACAAAATAACCAGGTAGTGGTCCACTTGCAGATGTTCCATAGTAGAGCAGGCAAGTAGGGGTTCCGGTTCCCGGTGCAATGGGCACAAAAGTCAACGTAGGGTTGTTGTTAGCTGCGGAAAACTCATAGATAAAATCTCCGTTAGAAGATGTGTCTCGGCAGGAGGGTGCAGCTTCTACAATTACATTTACTGCTCCTGAGGTGCTGCTAGCTCCAAATCGGTCGTTGGCGACCGCTGTTACTGAAAAGTTTCCACTTCCAGTAATCCAATTCATTCCAAAAGGAGCTTGGTTATCGGTTCCAATGAGTTGATTGTTGGCGTAGAAACTAACGCTAGCAACTGTATCGTTTAAGTCTGAAGCGATTGCCGCTATTTGGATGGTGTCAAATTCTATGAAACGTGAACCTTCGAATGGCGCTGTGATGGATACTTTGGGAGCAACGTTGTTGCTCGTACTTGAAATAATGTACATCTCATCATCGTCGAAATAGCTACCATTGTCAACGGTTAACCTCATTTTATATACACCTTGTACTAAACCTGAAACGGTTGGTTGTGAAGTGGTGTTATTGTTGAAGCTTAAAACAGATGGACCGTAAACTTGCTCCCAACGGTAATTTAAATTCCCTCCATAAGGATCAACACTTAAAGCACCACTTAATGTTGTAGAGTCAATTGGTAATTGAATCAGTTGGTTGGCACCTGCATTTGCAATTGGTTGACTGTAAGGAAAAGTTGTTGTTAAACTAAAGGTCAATCTGCCTAGATTAAATTCTCCTCGTTCAAAAGCCAATCGAATTACCTGAACTCCACTTTTAAGCGGAATGTAATTAATTGACCGTGTACCCCACGTATTCCAACCACCTGTGTAGTTTAAACCATTAAAGGTTTGAATGGTATCTGTTCCTGAAATTAAGTGAAACGGGCCACCTCCTGAGGTATTTCCAGAGGCATATCTAACGGCGACATTATAAAAGCCTGCAGTTTGAACATCAATGGTGTATTCCAACCATTCTCCGGGCGCAATCCAGCCAACGGTTTTTCCTTCAGTGGCATCATCTGTGGCGTCGACAGCCTCTTCCGTTCTATAATCGCCATTGTTTCTTCGATCTACATCTTGGTAAGCAACTCCATTGCCTGAGCCACCTTCAAATAAGTCGTAGTTGCCTGGTTCAATTGTTCCCGGAATTGCTGTTGGTGTGCTTAAAAAAGGAAGTTGATCTCCTGAAAGGATAGTGAGCATATTGGAAAGTTTAAATTCATTTCCAACATAAATTCGTGCATAAAACCTGTGTTTTCCTGAGGTAATGTTGGTAGCAGTAAACTCAAATGGAGCCGTTGTATCTTGTCCTAATAATACACCATCTTGTAAAAACTCAACCTTAGTCGGCGTTCCTGATGTAATTGAAAGTCTGAGCGGTAAGCTACCATTTGGGTATACTTCATTATAGTCGCTCGTCAAAACTCCTTCAACAGCTACATCTCTACTTGTCGCCATACTTTGAGCCGGAACTTGCAGTGTAAATCCATCTGAGAAAGTTACTGTAATTGGGTTACTACTGTAATTGTGTGCTGCATATGTTTTTGTATTGCCTTTGTTAAAAACAGCGGCAATGGGATGGTCTGAAGTCACTGTTGCATCAACCGTTCCCAAAACATTCATGGCATGCAGCCAATGGTAGGTTTGAGCGTCTGATACTCCAAATTTAAAATCTCGATCTGGATAAGAATCATAAAGCTGAATGGCTTTTGAAGGGTCTACATAAGACAAATATTGCCAATATACATCATGCCAAAGGTTAGGGTTAGCCTGATTCGACAATATACCTGTATTTACCTCAATTTCATTCCACAAACGATTCACATAATTGGTGTCGTGACCTAAATACAAAGAGCCTCCGTGAATTGGATACATTTCTATTCCATAAGACGCTGCAATGTCACTTGTCCAAAATGTACCATTATCGTAACTGTTTCCCCAAACTCTTGAAACCAAGCTGTATTGTTGACTGGCTTGAAAATTTCGATTGTACTGATCGAACCAGTATTCTTCAATAGCAGTTTGCTCGGTAGTATACAAGTATATGCCTAAGTCTCGAATTGCTGTGTTGCCTGTTACGCTGCCCCAATGAATTAAAGAGGAATTGAATTGCATGCTTTCAGAGGTAGATTCTTGGTCGTTTCCTTGTGGAAAACTTGCAAATCCATTTGCCCAGCAATGTCCTGCGTAAGGACTAAAGTTTCGTAAAAAAGGATAGTTGGCATCATTCCTATTATCACTAGCTGCATCGCGCACCAATAAATTAACCATCGGTGCCCAATTGGCTGCCCAACCTGGTTGAAACTGCTCTATAAATGAAGCAGCATGAATAAAGTATCCCCAATGAAAATGATGGTCGTTAAGGTTCCCATCTTGACCGTGTCCGGCAGGGTAACCAATTAAGCTAGTCCATGTTGAATTGTAATAAAAAAGAAATGCGATTTCGCCAGGCTCAGATTTTAACCAATCTTCTAAACGCTCTTTTACCGTATTTACAATGGTATTTACTGAAGCAGTATCACCCATTAAATCAGCAACTCTTGCCGTTTGAATTAAGCGATTCATCAGCTGACCTTCATTGTATGAGTCAGTCCAAGTATCGAGCTGGTCATTTTTGATTCCATCAATCTTATCATCCAGATTACCAGGATTAAAGCTGTTGCTGTAAAAGTCTAAGTAAGGCAGGGTTGGCAATATTCCATAAAAAGTGTTCGACACTTGAAATGAGTTTCCTACCAAGGTTTTTAGCTCTCCTCGAACCGTGCTGTATGATAAACCGGTTGGCTGTGCTGAAGTTGCACTCAAGTTATTCCATTGGTGAGGAAGCAAACCGATCAGCATGTTGTTGTTAGTTCCTTCTTTTAGTGTGGTAGTTACGGTGAAATCTGTCGTTACCTCTCCGTTGACTTGGTTGTAGTTCCATGTAGCAGTGGTGTTAGTTGGAAAAACATACGCATAGCTTTTATATGCATTAGCAGTGGCTGTAACATTGGTTGAAGTAAGTGGTATAAAAGCCATTGACCAATAGTTTTTCCCATTCAGGGTAGAAGTATAGGTATTTCCGCTTTGAGACCAAGTACTGCCCACAGGTGCATAAACTGCAAAGTCAGCTCCATTTCTTAGGTTGTTAATGATTAGCATTTCAGACGCTATGGTAACCGTTCCTTGATTCACTACAATCTGGGCTACATCACTAGAATCCTTTTCAAAATAAATGAAGGGCATTCCAATTCCAGTAGTTGCTGTGAAATGATGGTTTGAATTTTGCCAGTCCATGGTAATGGTCCAGTCGGTAAAGTTTGAAACATTTGCTGCACCTGCATTTAAGCCGGTTACACCCACAATTACAGGCTCTATGTTGTCAATTACGCCCCATGGAATATATGTGGTTACCAAGCCCGTATTCTTGGTTTTCATGGTAAACGGATAGTTGAAAAGGTTATCAGCATGAGCATTTTTTACTTTGGCTGACCACCAATCGTTTGTTGGAATTGGTTTACCAGCTGCATTCCCAATGGTGTATGGTGTACCAGTAGGGTAGGTGTTTCTGCCTGCTGCATCTGTTCCGGGAAAGGAGTTGGTATAGCCGCCGCTGCCTACACTTACATGCTGAGCTTGGGTATTGAATAATGAAATTAGAGAGAATGAACAGAGCATTAACAATCTGTTCCATTGAGTTGATTTTACCATAATTAAGTTTCTTAAAAGATCAATGTCGACCTTAGACTTATGGTAAAAATAACTAAAAGAAAATCAATAAAGAAACTTTGAACAGTTCTTCGTATGTACCACAGTTAAATGCTGAGTTCTTTCTGATCCGACTCGTAATAAAAGATCGTCACTTTAGCGGTGTCGGTCAAGTAGTCTATTCTACCAACTTCCAAACGACTTATTACAATACCTGTTCTTGCTTCAAGGTCTTGCTTAAGTTCAAGATGATTATTGCGATTAATGAACTCGATATTATCATAGTTAATCACCTTGCGAGTTTCATGTTTTAATAACCAAAGCTTTTCTAAAAAGAAGGTGATTAATATAATTGAAAGGTTAATTACACCCAGTTCAATCATTGATATTTGGTTAGAGGCAAGTGAATTAATCACACTCAATCCAATTACGATAAAGAGGTAGGTCATTTCTTTAATTTCTACTGTGTCTGTACGGTAGCGAATGATTCCAAAGATGGCAAATAAACCAAGACCCATCCCCGTATCGATATCTAACTTTTTTAAGGCAAAGCAGATAAAAAAGGTGATAAAACCAATGAGGTAATATGTAAAGAGATAGTCTTTTCTTTTTGCAACAGGATAGTATAGAAATCGAATAATTATCGTTAAAACAATAATGTTAATAGACATTCTAAATAATAAGCGAAATACGTCAGTACTAAACCAGGTTAACTCCATAATTTGATAATTTATTGATGTGTAATAATTTCTTTTTAAATCTATTGAATCGAAGGCCGTTAAGCTCTTTCATTTGAACTAATCCTGTACAATATTTGCTGAGCCTAAAAGGGCGAAGATGCAATCTCTTGGCTGCTAAATAAAACGGGCTGCTTCTCGTAATTCGTTCTTGTTTTAGTTCAGCAATTACTAAATCAGACAATTCATTTTTTGTGTCTTTATGCTCAAACCTCAAATCAATATCGAGCGTTAAACGTTCTACCGAAGTTTTATTTACTAGAGTAATTCGTTTGTAACTATTAGAAATAGAGGGAATAAGGTCAATTTTTGGAACGCTCAATTCTTTTAAAAGACTTTGTTCTTCGGTTCCGAGCTCTGTTTGATGTGCGATAGTTTTTATTCGAGTCTTACGAGTTCTGCCCTTTCTTTTATGTTTTACTTCAAAAAAGGTAAGGTTAGAATCTACGTATCGTCGATACCGAACTTTATAACGATCCTGCCTACCTCTAAGGTGTTCATTATAAAAGAAGTGATCTTTATCGTCGAAGTAGAAGCTTTCGTAAGACAGAATTGTCTTGTCTTCAATTTTTACCACTTTATAGAATTCTTCGATAGAAGAAAGTAATTCGGGCAATTCTTCCAATGTGAAAATGAACTTGGTCTCCACACGGTTCATTAATTTCACAGCATCCATTTCTTTTAAAGAAATAGTTGTAAAATGCTTTAAAGCGTTATTTATTTTATCCCAACTCATTACTTTGCTGCTGCTTTTCTCTTCTTTTTACGTTTCTTTTTTAGCTTCTTCAATACTCGTTTTACATCTACAGAATAGTCAACTGAAATAATATGAGAAGTATGTGGATTTGCCTCTTGAACTTCTTTTTGCAAAATGTAGTGCAATGCAATGACTTGCGATTTATTGATTCGATATTCAAAACCTGCAATGTACCTTACTTTATTCAGATAATAAGGCTCGTTGTAGCTTAATCTTATAAATGCTTCAGATCCTGCATCAAATTGCCAGTCCTTGTTCAATTTGTATTCCAATAAAAGTCTTGTTCGCACAGTTTGGGTAGGGGTGGTTCCATCTTCACTTACTGTCCAGTTGTTGTATTTGGTTTGGTATCGAAGACGGTAATTCAATCCAATGTCATTTCGCTTAACCTTTCCAGAAAAATCAACATTGAAACGATTACTTAAGTCTTCTACATCAAATGGATCAGGCTCAGCAGAATGCCTCCAAGCCATGCCAATCTTAGCAAAATCGTTTAGTTTATATTTTAAAACTAAGTCTGAGTATAGTCTACTTGAATAGAAGTTTTCTCGACGATGACCGAGCTCTATTTTAATATCTAAGTCGTCAAGTATTTCGTAACCCAAAGTGGTACTCAACCAAGCGTCAGTACTTTCCGTTTGGCTTATAACGTCCGTTGGCAAAAGAAAAGTCAATCCAAATAGTGAGAAAAGAAAAATTGATTTAATCTTCATAAACCTCAATTGTTCCTAAGTCTACGGTTTCTTTCTTTTCAATCTCTACTTCACGGATTATCGCAATAGAACCGGGAGTAGTTAAAGAGGAATCTTTTGAGTAAGTATAAACGGTATAATCTCCCGGGAGTAAATATTCAAATTCAAAGGTGCCATCGTAATGCGTGCTTGTTTTTTCTGAATAAGTGTTGTCACCATCGTATTGAAGAAATACGTCGTGATCTCCTTTGAAATAAGAACCCTGTAAATTAGTGAACTCGTTGTTGTATTTATATTCAAAGATTTTACCACTTATTGTTGCTTTTCCTCCAGGACCGGAACCTTTTCTGCAAGAGTAAAAAAATGGAACAGCTATTAACAACAGAATAGCAGGTATTGAATGATTGATTTTAAACATAGTGTCGCTTCAAAATATGAATCAATTGTAAAAATATTGTTAATTAGACGTTAGCTAAATGTTCTTCCTTCGCTTTTGTGTTTTTTTTCGTGAATATATTTTGATTTGATAATTGAAGGAATAATCCATGATTATTAAACCTATTTTGCTGCGCACAATTTGCCTTTTAAGGTAGATGCTTATGTTTTGCTGAAATCAAAGAGGTTCTTGGCCAAATGGAAGGTGTGCAGGTGTTGTTATTCATAGGACATTAGCCAAGTAAAAAATTGGCGAATCAAAAGGCTATTTTAAACTGTTTGAGTAAAATCGAAACAAATGTTAATTTAATTGTTACTTAGATGCAGGTCCTAAACTAACACTATGGAATATCTTATTATTTTACTTCAAGTAATCGTTTATGTAAACATATCATGGTTGTGGTTTACCGCTTTTGTGGGAGCCAACCTATTACAGTCTTCCTTCACCAAGTGGTGTCTAATGGACATTATTTTAGGGAAGTTAGGCGTGAAAGATTAGTTTTTGTGGTTAGTTTTTAAAGTAGCTCATTCTGCAAAAACGGGATGGGCTCTTTTGTTTTGGCATATGGAATAAAACGACCGGTTTATGTTAGATAGCAATCTGTTAAATACCTTACTTTTGTGGGCTGAATAAAGCGCGTTTAGGGAACGGCTTTAAATTCAAATCATTTGAGACAAGAGAGGTTAGGTTATTTGGACAGTGCACGTGGGTTAGCGGCTATTGGGGTTTTGTTTGCTCATGCCATTGCGTCATTTAGCGAAACCAACCTTGAGCTCGTCGCAATTGCCAATTTTACTGAGTCCTATTTAGACCTCGGTAAAATATTTCTGATTCTTTTTTTTCTAACAAGCGGCTTTGTTATTCCTTACAGTATTAAAGGTGAGGGGAGAAGTGCTTTAAAAAGCTTTGGAATTTCTCGGTTTTTTAGACTTTATCCTGTTTATTGGGTTTCTGCTATTTTGGGCTTTATTTTATACGGTACGTTCAATTACCAAGAGTTGCTAATGAACCTTACCATGTTACAGCAATTTTTTGGTGTCAAAAATATCATCGGATTGTACTGGACCTTACAATTAGAATTAATTTTCTATTTCCTAATCGCCCTTACCTTCATTTTTAACCGGCTTTACAGTAAGAGATTTCTCTTTCAAACCTCGGTATTTTTTCTACTTATTGCACTCGCAATGGCAGTGGCTAGAAATATTCTGTTGGTAAAATTACCGTTAGCGCTTCCACTGAGCTTATCCATCATGTATTTTAGCTCTTATTACCGGTATTATGTACTAGAGAAAGATACCGAAGCAAAAAAACTATCGAACTACTATTTCTTTATTTACTTTATTACAATACCCACTATTAGTTATTTAGGATATAATTATGACTTTGGATTCCATGAAACTTGGGAGAAATATACACTGTCATATTTTATAGGCCTTTTGCTATTTGTAGCAATTTGTAAATTGAAGCGATCTTCACAAGCGATGGAATATTCAGGGAAAATAAGTTATCCGTCTACGTTTTTCATCCATTGGCCATTGTTGTCATTCAGCAGCTCGCCTTTTTAAACTCGCTAAATGGCTATTTAAAAGTGCTTGTTGTACTGCTTGTCACGCTACTTTTTTCTCATTTCACCTATTCACTTATTGAAAAACCGTCGATTGGTTTTGGAAGAAAACTTCGAAAGCGATTGATCAAAGAGTAAGAAAAGGTCAAGAGCAAATTATCTAAGCGTTGAGGACACTAGCTTGTGCAAAACTGTGAAGTATCTTGATGCATTGTGAAATTCTACTAGTTGTCAACCTCTAGAATGATTACACTTGTATTTAATTGAAACAATTTTGCTTCTATTTGTTGTAATGAGTGAACCTTTAATTCAAAAGTTATGGAATACCTTGTTATTTTACTTCAGCTTATCGTGGCGCTTAGTTTGCTAAATGTATGGCTCGTGCAATCAAATAAACCTTCAAAATGGAGGGGAGGAGCTGCCAAAACACTGAAAGAAGAATTTAGCGTTTATGGATTACCGGAATTCATGTTTTACTTGGTTGGCTTTTTAAAGGTAGGCTTGGCAATTTTACTTTTACTTTCTATACACTATACTGAGTTCAAGGAAATAGCTGCATATGGATTGGCAATTGTACTTTCAGGCTCAGTTCTAATGCATATAAAGGTGAAGGATGATGTATCTAAATCATTTCCTGCATTCTTGTTTTTGTCGATGTGTTTGGCAATTGCATTGTTATAGCAGAAGTAGGTAGTAAGCGTAAGCTAAATAGCCGTTTAAAACCATAAATACAAACGATGGTGAACTATCGTAAAAGCCATCTTTTATTTTGATACGGACGGCAAAACCCAATAACATTTGTAGGCTTAACCCGATTGCTGAAAATAGGGCTAAAGCAGGGTAGAAGAAGTATCCAACCACTAGCCCTATACTTCCTAAAATTTGAAGTACACCAGTAAGCTTTCGTTGCAGGTCAGTTAAACCAAAACGCTGAAACTCATTTACCATTTTTTCAGAAAATAGACAGGTGATGCCGTATCCGGTAAAACAGAAAGCTACAAAAAGAGTAATAATTTTAGTTCCAAACATGGTAATTGATAACACCCTTGTTTAGCTTATGTTTTTATAAAAACTGTAGAACAGAATTGAGCATCATTTGCAGCGTTAAACCACTAATTTTCGCAAGATATAACAGTATCCATCAAACACAAAGCACGGCCTAAACTTCCCTCAACTTTTTTTGTTTGATTAAGGTTATACACATAATTCCACATGATTTTAAACTTTCAATTTCTCTTACCATTTGCAATTGTATTTAGTGTCTTGACCGGTTGTGTTGCCCAAAATAATTCAACCGAAACTGTCCCTGCTTCTCAAGCATACAATTTCCAAAAAGGAGACCCAAACGGCATAGGAAAATGGTACATGGGACGAGAAATTGCCTACGTAATGGGTTTTCAGGGAATAGGTTGGTTGGAAAGAACTGAGCGAGAGAAAGAGGAGCAAACCAAATTATTGATTCAGAACATGCAAATTGAAGTAAATGATACCATTGCTGACATTGGAGCAGGTTCAGGCTACCATGTTTTTAAAATGGCTCCAATTACCTCGAAAGGCTTGGTTTATGCTGTAGATATTCAAGAAGAAATGTTGCAAGCAATTGCGAGCAAACAAGAAGAGGAAAACATTCAGAATGTTTCTCGAATAAAAGGAGATGAGCAGACTGTAGGCTTAGCTGTTGAATCAACTTATTTTACTCTCCGTTATTAATATAAAACCTGAGGTTAAATGCAACCGTATTACTTTCAGCCATAGCGTAACTTAATGCAAGCGCACCAAAATGAGAAAAGTTAAGCGATGCCCCAATTTGCGTCTGAATTCCCGAATTTTCTCCTTTTAAACTAACAGGATTTTTACTTACAAACGCTTCTTGTATAAGTCCACTCTGTTCTACTTCATAGCGATATGTACCATTAATTGCAAATTCTGTACTACCTGAATAAAATCCAACCAAACCAAAAATCGAGAAAAACTTTTTGTCATACGAGGCGATTAACTCCCCTGAATAGGTGTTGTCAATAAATACAACCTCTTGATTTTCTGCCTCTAAAAAGTTTTTTGGAATAAGGGTAAATTTGGTCTTGCCAACATATCCTGCAAGAGCTACATTAAACTCAGGATCATCGTTTTCTTGAAAATATTGCGATACAACATGTTTCACACCACCACCTACAACATAATTTTGTAGTCCATCAATTTCAATTTCAGGTAAGGCCCTAAGAAAAACTTCAGTGTTCAATGGAAGGCCAACACTTAAATTGATTGCCGCTGAAGGAATGGTGTTTTCTATCGAAGTGAAACCATCTAGAACTTCAATACTCTGTTGGTAGGAATAAATTCCTGTTTCATCTTCCACTTCATACAGAAATTGAGCAGTGGTATTTCCGCCTAAAATGCTTGGAATAATTGGTTTATCTGGATTTGCAAGCGTCAGCTTGTTTGAAAAACCCAAGTCGTTAAAGTTATATTCTATTTGGTCTGCTTTCACCGTGGTACCAGAAGCGCTTATTCCAAGTCCAACAGCAAAGGGTTTCAGCGTTTTTGCGGAAATATGGTTAGAAGCAACTTGAGCCGGACTATATGTTCCTAATAACGGACTAACAAACGCATCTGCATAAATGGACAAATTATTCACAAAGTCGGTGGTTATTGCTTCGTTATCAAATTGTAACACTTGTGCGTTAGCACTAACTGCCAAGGAGGCTATAGAAAGGAGTAAGGCTATTTTTTTCATCGTATATTTTTTACAAGGTTAAGTTAAATAACGCAAATAGTGAGCTTACGACGTTTAGCCCGAAGCGTAGCGGAGACATAATATACATTATAGGATCTAAAGAATAACGCAGCAATCTCTTAACATAATATCAGTCGATATAAGTCTAAAGACGTTATATCTGATATTATGTGTAAATAGCCGAAATACGGCTATTACGAGATTTACTTGCTTTTGTCCTATAATTAATATTATGTTAAATTATGTATTTTGAAAGGTAAATAGTACCACCTTCTATAATACTACTCCTTCACAAATTTCGCTGTGGCCATTCCGGTGTTATGATAGATCTCGATGGTATACACTCCAGGTGTTAATCCAGAAACATCAATTTTCTCTTTGGGTGTATCGCTTTCAAAAACTACCGCACCAGTTACAGCAACAATTTTTACTGTTTTAGCAATTGGATGATACGCATCAGACAACCTGACAAAATCTTGTGCAGGATTTGGATATAGGCTAAAGCTCGGTAAAACAACATCTTTAATTCCCAGACTAGATTGTACTGAAAAAGTCAACGTATCCATATCGCTAATAACAATTCCCGGCGAACACGGAACTTGGCCGCCACCATTCGTTAAGGTAATGCTAAATGTGTAACTGCCACTGCCTAAAACACCTAGTTTAAACGTGTCGGTGGCATTGCATATTGCGGTTGCAATTCCCACACAATGATGCGATGATGCAGAAATGGTATTCCCATTGATTTGATGACTTTTAGTGTCCAAAACACAATCCGATGAAGGAAATTGCAAGTCGGCCAATACATAAACGGTATCTGTTGATAACGGGCTGCTTGGCACTGTTCGCAACTGAACAATGCTTTGTGCCACAACAAATTGAGTAATACAAATGAGAATTATTGAACTGATGTATTTCATTGGTTTCAGATGATTGGTTCGTATTTACTTTGATAAGACGCAACAACAGCAAGAAGTGTTGTCGTATTGTTTTTTTTAGAAGGACCACTCTCCTATTTCTAGTTTTTTACCGGCTCTGCAAGGTAAAAGAAATAATGATTGCTTCAAGCATCGTTTTCGGCTTATTTGGAGTCTACCTCTAAATACTTTGCATGAAAACAAAATCTCAAGACCTTTTGCTACTCACCATTCTGTTTGTTAGTTGCGTATTCTTGGCCATGTTTGCCATGGCATAAAAAAGCCCCGTCAAACTGACGAGGCTCCCAATTGGCTTGGTTGGCATAAGCCTAGTTAATCCAATTGTTGGTTTTTGCTCTTTTAGAGTAGTAAATCAAATAAATTCCAATCAATACTACTACAATTGGCATGAGTGCCTGCTCCGGTGGAAAAACTTCAAAGGTTTTCCCAATAAAGAAATTCCAAATTTGTTGTGTTACAATTCCAATGAATGAAACAATAAGAATCGGATGAGCCAAAGATTTTCTCAGCAATAAAAAGATACAACCGAGTAATCCAAACCATACAGAAATGGCAAAGGCCGATGTCACCCACTCTGGAGTACTTTCAAATAGCGCGCGTTCGGCTTCAGGCATAGCTTCCAAAGCACCTTGGGGCATTAATTGCATGCTTAAATAAGCCAAACAACCCAAGGCATTCCAAATCAAGGCAAGAGTAGAAATAAACCAATAACTGCGAGGAACTTTTGTTTTCATGTTGTTTTAGTATTACAGTGCTATGTTAGTGAAAATAATCCGAACTCAAAAGTGTTATTGGTTATAAAGCGTGGTCTCACGTCTAACTGCTATAGCTGTTTTAAGCGGCCTATTTTTTCGAGTTGAGATTATTGTAAAATAATATATATTCGCAAAAAAATATACCTTGTGAAATCCATTCTATTTCCCCTCTTCTCTCTCCTAGTTTTCAGTTCATTTGCCCAATCAGGTTGGATGAGCAATCGCTCTACTCAAACCAATATATTTTTAGATCCCACAGAGATTCAAATGTCAGGTAGCATTAACGGTGTTTTATCAGAAAATGTTACCAAAGAGCAATACTTACCGTTTAGCGTTGGGGTGGATCAATCCATTTTCTACAAACAAATTAGCTCCCAAAAATCATGGGAAATTGTTAGCGAAATGGGTGTTTTTACCCAATTTGAGTGGCTTGAAGTTGAAGGAATACAGCAACGAAACTTGATCAACATTGACTATAAGGTAGCTTTTAGTTACGTAAGGCAAATTGATGAAATACATACCTACCGAATACGGTTCTTTCATGTTTCCTCTCATTTGGGAGACGATTACATTATACGCAATAGCATCAACTCGTACACTCCGAACAAAGTGAATTACGAGCAATTGGAATTCACCTATTTCAGGCAAATCCCAAAAATTCAATCGAAGTTAATTGCAGGTATTGGCAGTGTTATACGACCAGATGCACTGCGTTTGCCCTTTTCATACATTGTTGGAATGGATCGAACCAACCGCGAAAAAAAAACACAGTTTAACAGGAGGTTTTGTGCTAAAAGGTTTTCAGGAAACCGATTTTAATTTAAACCTTAAAGCGGCTATTGGCTTGGCGTATCGCAGTAAAACCAAAAACGAACCGATAAGAATAGTGCTAGAATATTACACCGGCCACCTTCCCTACTCTCAATACGAACAGCAAAAAATAGATTGGTTGGGGTTAGGGCTTTACTTTAATATTTAGTCGTTTAACATCTATTCCTCATACAAGCAAGATGGGATTGCGTATTTTACCGAACCGCTGGTGCCTCGCACTCAACTATAAAGAATTTCATTTATTGCAAAAAAAGCCAACACAACTGTATTGGCTTTTAGTAATTTAAATTGAACTTATTTTTTCTTCTTAAAATAGAATCTGGTTAAGAATAAACCATTGGAATCATCCTTGCCACCATAGGCCTCAACTGCTGAGTTGATGCTGATGATTTCCCATCCTTCATCCAAAAAGGCATTCACTCTTGAGTCAATTACCGCATCGTTGGCAGCAATGTTTTGAAAACGAATACCTCCAATGTTGTAAAAGTTCAACAACTTGGTTTCTTCGTATTCCTTTACCCGAATTTCGCCACGGTCTGCTTTGTTTCTTGAATTGTCATCTTCCGTCATTATTTTGCTAAACTCTTTGTAGTCTCGCTCGCCCATTGAGTTAATAATTCTTGACCGTCCAACACCATTGGGCACAATTGATTCAATAATTGTAACCGTTTTAAATTCGTACCCTTTATCAACTAAGATAAAGGAATACACAACAGCCATTAGGCAAAGGGCTGAAATAGAAAGCGCAATGTAATTTAGTTTTTTCATAATATGTTTTTTGCAAATGTAAATAACTCTAGGTATTTTACTCGATATATTTTTACAGTTACCCGCTAAATATTGATTATTATTTATTTTACTAATACTACAATTTTGACAGATGTAAACAAAAAAAAGTCAACAGTGTACTAATGACTTTTTGTAATAAACGCAAGTGGCTTTAATCAAATTGTTGATCATAAAACACTAACTTTTTTTCTTTTTTCAAATATTCTGAAATCACTACATTCCCATTAGTCGATGGCATTATTTTAAACCGTTTCGCTTTTGGGCCAAGATCTATTTTTGAGATTTTATTGGTTTTCCCATCATACTTTAATTTGGCACAAAGCAAAAGGTTTCTTTCCCCTTCTTTCTTTTCCTTATTGCTGTAGTAAATATTCGCACCAAATGGTTGAATATCGGCGCATACAAATTCTAAATATTCTGCTTCTTTTGCTATGTCAGATAGCGCTAACATGCCAACCATTTCAGAACCATAAGGCAAAAGAACTTTGCGATCTATTTTTTCTAAACTATAATAATCGATCTTTTTAAAGTCCTTATTGAACTTGAAGATTTTAATGTCACCAATTTTTATTCTCGGCCCCTTTTTCTCATTGTTTGTGAAAGTAGAAGCTGAAAGTAAGCTTATTGACTCCCCTATTGCAATAATATTATCATCTTTATACACTAAAAAATTGTGAAAATAAATAAAGTCATTGTCCATTTCTTGTTCTAAGAAGTTATACTCTGCATAAGATATTTGTTGCCCTGATTCATTTAATTCGTATTTAAAAAGACCGTTAACACTCTCGTTCTTGCCATCTGACCCCAACAAATAGCCAAGTACAAATACATTTCCTTCTGCGGTATTTTGAATATTCGTAACTCGTTTATTGTGTTGAGATGATTTAAACATTATTGTAGTCAATTCTTTGGCTGTTTTTGCTACGCTTATTCTTAAGCCTACATCATAAATGCCGTAATTTTCACTAAGTCGAGTATACAATAAATCACCTTGAATTGAAAAGGGATAGTCATAAACGGATGCAGGTTTTTGCTCCTTAGAATTTATTTCCCATCCTACAGTAATTTGGTTTGTATAGTATTTGGTAGTAAAATACACTTCTTTCTTTTCTCTGGTAACTCTATGGTTTACAAACCCTTTTCCATTATCCGCAATTAAGGTTGGCTGCCAAGGAAAGTAACCCATTGCTGAACTACTTACGATTCGTTTTTCTCCTTTTGTTAATTCCATAACGTCTGAATACTGGAGTTTACCATCGGTATCAAAAAACTCTAGTACAAGTTCTTTTGTGTTAAGGTTGAAAAATTTAAAGCAAAGCAACTCCCCATTAAAAGAACATTCTAGCAAATAGTAAAATCCACCACGAACTATAGTTTGAGAGGATGTTAAGTTACCTTCTATATCATAAAACTCAAGAAAATAGTTTTTATCCTTTTTAGTTACTTCATCATCTTGAAGAAACACGGTGTAGCCATTGACTTTTTCATCAATAATTATCGGCTGAATATCTTTCATTCTAAACTCGCGCTTTTCATTTTTTTGAGCGAAACCAAAAAATGGCAATAAAATTAAACTAGCAGTGCAAATTCCTTGTAAACATTTGATATTTATCTTTTTCATTATATCAAAAAAAAGTATAATTGAAAGAATATTTTACACAAAAAATTGAGGAATCAAAGACTTGACTCTTTTTAATCCATTTTAGTTAATAATTTGGTATCCCTTGTATTTTTCTGAACAGCTATTGCGGCAAAAGTTGCTAAAATATAACTCATGCCAAAAAAGCCTTTTTCACTTAAACTAATGTCTGCATTTCTAAGTCCTATTAGCAGCAACACAATAGAGCAAATGGTGGTGAACCAACTGATCCCATAATAAATATCAGTTACTTCAATTCCTTCTACTCTATCTCGAACGCATTTCTGCACTGAAATAACAGAGAATAACCCAAATAGAATTAAGGTGAAATAAAATCCCTTTTCACTTAATAGCAGATTAGAGTTCCATAATCCAATACAATAAGATAGTAAACCTATTCCCAAACACAACCAAGCTGCACACACAAAAGCGGGCGTTGGCTTAAGTCCAAAATCATTCCAATTTCCCTTTGGCTTCATCTCCTTCTCCTTCACTTTTTTAACGGTAACAACGTCTTCGTTTTGCTCTTCCGTCATAAATACATCTTGTTTCATGTTTTTTAAATTTAAAATGATGTGACAAAAGTGTTAAAATGTTACGTCTCAAAAAAAGTAAAATCAACCAAATCGTTACGATTTAATTCGTTATTTTTATATTTAAATAATTAGTATAAAATAGTTTAATTTATTATTTATTACGATAATCTTTGGAAATATCAGATTTACTTTCTATCCTTTCTACTTCAGAGAAAACTGAGTTTGTTCGATTCTTGAACGCCCGGAATAAAAACGGAAACAACTTAGGTGTTCAATTATTTAAAGCTTATTTAAACGATCGGGCAGAAACCAAGCAGAGCGAATGAGGAAATAATCGTTTTCGGGTGATCAAAAAGAGATTGAAAGATAATCTGGGCAGTTTTATTGCAGAAAAGATTGTAGAACAAGAGGCTCAAATTGAAGTAGAATTAATAAAGAAATTACTCTTAGCAAGAAAATTAATTCGATTTAAAAAGTATAAAAGTGCCTATTCAATTTTAGAAAAGGCGCAAGAAGTAGCCCTTTCAAACCAAGTCTTGTCTATTTTAAATGAAATATACCACAGCACGGTGGAATGTTCGGCCAATGACATTCGTTTAGAACAGAAAATAGTTTCTAAAAAACTCACTACCAACCTCTCACAATACGTTGCTCAGGAAAAACAAGGGATGGCCAACGCAAAACTAAAAAAGGCCTTTAGAGAGGCTGAATTTGAAAATAAGGAAGTAAATGTCAGCCTGCTGTTTGAAAGCTATTCCAATCAATTACACTCCACAACTACGCAGATTTACAACTACAAAGATTTACTTCAAATAGTTAGCATTGCTGATGCTCAAGGAAGTTTTACCAAGAATTACTCTGAGGTAAATACGTACTTTATAGATAGGTTGAGGGAACTTGAAAAAAAAGGGGAAAGTAGCGCAGATCAATTGCCCTCCCACATCAAATTACTTTATCTGATTGCGAACATCTATTTTAGGAAAAAAGACTTTTCTCAAAGCTTATCGTTTTTGACTGAAATGAAAACTCAAATGAGCCGAGAAGGTGGATTATATGAGTCGCGGTTTGCACCGAGATACCTGTCCTTGCTTACCCTTATTTTCAATTTTACAGGAAGTTACAAAAGAGCATCCTTATTGTTAGATGCTTTTTTAGCTTCAGCAGAATGCACCAAATTAAATAGTTTAAATGCCACTTTAATTCGAAGTATGATTGCTTTTCAGCAGCAAGACTATAAGAAAACGGCGAAACTATTTAGTCAATTTCAAGAAAACGATAAATTCTATGAACAGTATATGGGCAAAGATTGGTTGCTGAATAAGCGATACATTGAAATATTGCTGCACATTGAATTAGACAACATCGACTTTGTTGAGTCGAGAATTCAAAGCTTGGTGAAAAAATACAGGGACTACCTTAAAATAAAATCAACATTTCAGGTATTGCCTTTTTTAAAGCTAGTAAAGGAAGTGTTTCGAGATCCCAAAATTTCGAGAACACCGAACTTCCATAAAAAAGTAGAGCGTCAAATTATTCAAAAACCTTCAGAACAAGAGGACTTGTTTTTAATGTGCTTTTATGCGTGGCTTAAGTCGAAGATGGTTGAAAAACCTATTTATGAAACTACCTTAGAGTTGGTTGCTAAATAAGGGCGTTTTGAAATTTATTTATCACA
The DNA here is from genome assembly GCA_905479325.1 of uncultured Flavobacteriales bacterium. GTDB lineage: Bacteria > Bacteroidota > Bacteroidia > Flavobacteriales_E > Vicingaceae > NORP294. The sequence goes on along the minus strand of CAJQLW010000010.1, from coordinate 22,778 downwards.
GCCTCAGCAGCTTTTTCTCCAGCCATCATGGCAGCGTTCAGTGATCCGTTTAAGGTCACATCACCAGCCAAAAATACACGATCTAGCAGTTGGGTTTGTGAGGCAGGTATCTCGTATTGAATGTTCTTTAACTGAGGTAAGGCCTTTGGAATAACAAACGAGTGCTGTAAAGTGCCAGTTTCTATTCCACACAACGATGTTAGTTCCTTTCTGACCTTCTCCTCTAATTCCTTTCCATCAAATCCTTGATTATCAACTACAGTAACCGAAAGTAAATTTTTGGCACTTCCGGTCAAACTGTTCACATAATGTAAGTTATTAACCAAATGCCTTCCCGGTAATAGGCCAATCAATTTTTCTGGAATTACTTTTTTCTCAGTTTCAAAATACAAACAGTGACAAGACTTCCACGGAATTTTTTGATTCCTTAAGTTACTAATTAGCTCATCTGCTTCAGTTGCCACAATGGTAGCATCACTCAAAACTAACGGCAAGCCTTCAATTGTAATTCCAGCATCAGCAACATTTGAAACGCTTACGTTAAAATGAAACGTACTGTTTTTTAATTTGCTAGCGAGCTGTTTTGGAATGGCTTCAATACCCTCCTTAAGCACACTCGCTGCTCCTTCTGCAAACATTTTAAACACAAATTCAAACATTCGGCTTGAAGTAGAAAGCTCTGTTTCTAGGAATATACCGCTGAAAAAGGGCTGAAAAAAGTCGTGAATAATCCGTTCGGAAAAACCTCTCTTTTTCAAATAGTCAAGCGTGGTTAGCTCCTCCTTTTGAAATATAGACGCTAGCGACTGTTCCTTTAATTCATTATTTAAACGAAAGACCTTAAACTTATCTATTAAAGTTGCATGTTTGCTAAAAAATGTTGGTAGCAATAAATTGCTATTTCTTAACGGGTCACCGAATTTACTGGGCTTTTTATCCTCGAAGATAACAGAACCGGGCCAAAACTGTTGTAAATTTAATGCATTGTAATCCAAGTATTTTTGAGCCATCGGATAAGCTTCTAGCAACACTTGAAACCCGTGGTCAAAAATAAACTCTCCCTTCAATTCAGATTTAACACGACCACCAACGCGATCCGTTTTCTCAAAGATATGTGGTGCATAACCTTCGTTTTCAAGAACAATAGCAGCAACTAAACCACTAATACCTGCGCCAATAATGTTTATTCTCTTTCCTTCTTTCGACATTCGTTTGGTTTTTAGCTAAACGATTTAAGTTATTTTCTGTTTTACAGTAACTATTTTTTATTCTTTCGCCTTTTTTTCTTTTTGGCTTCCCAATTTTTATCTTCCACTTCAGCCTGCTTTAACAAACCCTGCCAGTCTTCATTTTCATTCTCCACCACAGAAGATTTTGTCATCTGATAATCCTTCTTAGAAATATCTAACCGAGCAATGGGTTTGCCTAAATTGTCATCTATTTCATTTAAAAGCTCTAACTCTTCTGCTGCACAAAACGACAACGCTTGGCCTTTCTCTCGGCCTCTTCCGGTTCTTCCAACTCTGTGAACATACTGCTCAGCGCTATCAGGCAAATCATAATTCACCACAAAATCAACATTTGGAACATCAATTCCTCGAGCACTTATATCAGTTGCAATCAATGTTTTCTGTTCTCCTTTTCGAAAGGCTTGCATGCTTTTCTCCCGTTCTTTCTGATCTTTATCACCATGAATGGTAATTGCATTTAAACCTTGTCTTTCTAGCGCTTTTAGCAACCGCTCTGCCCGAACCTTAGTACGTACAAAAACCAAGGTTTTTCGTTCAGGATACTCTTGCATCATATTTCCTAAAAAGAAACGCTTATCTTCCATTTCAATGAATGCAACAGCGTGTTCTATGTTCTTTGCTACAGGATCTTTTGGCGAAATTTGAATTCGAATAGGATTCGTTACCAAGGAGTAAGCTAATTTTTTAATCTTCTCTGTAATGGTTGCTGAAAAGAATAATGTTTGACGCTTGGCCGGAATGTGGCGCATTAAATCTTGTATGTCTTTGATAAAACCCAAGTCTAACATATGATCCGCCTCATCAAGCACTAAAATCTCTAATCCATCTAATTTCACATCTCCTTGACTCACCAAATCAAACAACCGACCCGGAGTTGCTATCAAAATATCTATGCCCTCAGAGAGCCTTTCTTTTTGAGGGTCTTGATCTACACCGCCATGAATGCAGAAACTACTTACTTTAGTATGCTTAGCTAACGAAAGAAATACTTCATGAATTTGCAAAGCCAATTCATGGGTAGGTGCCATTACCAAACATTTAATTCCGGCACTTTTTCGAATGATTTTTTTAATGTGCAGCAAATGTAAAATAGGAATTACGAAGGCTGCCGTTTTTCCTGTACCAGTTTGGGCAATGGCCAAAACGTCTTCTCCCCGCAAAATATTAGGAATTGCTTTGTATTGAATATCAGTAGGTTTTTTAAAACCTTGTTTACTGATACTCTTCTTAATTCCGTCTGATATGGGATATTCTTCAAATTTCATACACCTTCTATTTACTGCAAAAGTAAATGCCTAAAACATTACATTTTAGGCATCATTACTATTTTATTTTTGGGACAGTTAAACTTTCTTAACCCTTACAGCCATTAACCCCTTCTGCCCTTTTTCTAGCTCGAAACTTACTTTATCTCCTTCGGTAACGTCTTCTTTTAATCCGTTAACGTGCACAAAATAACTTTCTTGATCTTTTAAATCTCGAATAAACCCGTAACCTTTAGAGTCATTAAAAAAGGTAACCTTTCCTTCATGAATTAAATCAGCAGGATCTTCTTCTCCTTTTTGAGGAATTCCTAATACGATATCTTCAGCTTTTACAACTGCTTTTTTCTTTGCATCTTCATCCGGCGGAGTGTCTGTAATATTTCCATATTCATCAACATAGGCGATCATATTTTCAAGGCCACCTCCAGGAGAGTTTTCTTTTCGTTCCAATCTCTTCTTTTCTTTTTCCTCTCTTTTCTTCTGCCTTTTCTTTTCTTTTTCTTTTTTTCCGAATGTTTCTTGTGATCTACCCATAGGTTACTTAGTAATTTATATTATGTCTTAAAGTTGTTATATTTTTTGGAGAATTAACAGAATCCAACCTTTTATCTTCGTCTTCCTCTTGCTCCACTAGAACTGCTTGAACTTCCTCTCTTTCCAGAGAATCCACCGCCGCTTCTTCCGCTTCGCTCGCCTCCACCAGAAGACCTTCTGCCACCTCCGGCACCTTTTGGTCTTCTTCCAGATCCGCCACCGCCTCCAAAGCTGCTTCTTGCGCCACGGCTTCCACCATCGCTAGACCCAGTTTCTTTGTTTACACGAATCGCATGACCGCTTTCCAATTCAAGACCTTCAAATTTGTCTTCAAAACCTTTAACTTGACTGTCGTCTAGGTTAAAAAATGAGCGTTTATCTTGAACTGCTATATCATTAATTTGAGACTTCTTAGCACCCGACACTTCACTTACAAATTCAAGTAAATCAACCTTGCTTAAACCATCGTTTTTACCCAAGTTAATAAAGTATCTGTTCCCTTCTCTTTCTCTTCGTTCAGGTCGGTCTCCTCGATCACCTCGATCTCTTCTATCTCCACGGTCATCATCTCTACTTCTAGAGTCAGATGAAACGTTTAAATCTCCTTTATCCGTTCCTTTTAGTTGCTTTAACTCTAAAGAAATCATACGTTTCAACAAATCTTCTTTTGACAAGGCCTCAAAATGTGGCAATAAAGCAGCTAAATTTTCTTCAGCTTCTTCGTCAATTGGCATAGCCAGTGTCGATTTTACCCAGTTTTCAAGTCTTACTTTTTTAAGTTCGCTTGCCTTTGGCACCTCAATTTTTTCAAACGTAATGTTGTTTTTACGCTCAATATCAGCTATTTTTCTTCCTTCTCTATTGTTTATAAAAGCAATAGAAATTCCTTTATTTCCTGCTCTACCAGTTCTACCACTTCTGTGAGTATATGCTTCTAACTGGTCCGGAATTTTGTGGTGAAGCACATGCGTTAAATCATTAACATCAATCCCTCTTGCTGCAACATCTGTAGCAATTAGTAACTGCATGTTTCTAGCTTTGAATCTCCGCATAGCTGCATCCCTTTGTGCTTGAGATAAATCACCATGCAACGCCTCTACTTCGTAACCTAGTTGACCTAAGTTATCTGTAATTTCTTGCGTTTCTCTTTTTGTTCTACAGAACATAATCCCCTTCATGTCAGGAGCTATGTCTAAAAATCGTCGCAATGCTATTACCTTATCATCGTTACGTGTAACAATGTATTGATGCGTAATATCTATGTTGGTTTTTGACTCAGTATTAACAGCAACCTCCATTGGGTTGGTCATATACTTCTTTATAATTCTGCGTATGTCAGCAGGCATTGTTGCCGAGAACAACCACGTAGAACGATCTTCACGAGTATAAGATAAGATTTCATCAATATCTTCTTTGAAGCCCATGTTTAACATTTCGTCGGCTTCATCTAGAACCACGTATTTCACGTCATCTAAACGAATTGCTTTTCTTCGAATCAAATCTAACAAACGCCCAGGAGTAGCAACCACAATTTGCGTGGGTCGCTTCAATGCGTTAATTTGATTGGTGATGGCTGCGCCACCATAAACAACCTCTACGTTCAACTGCTTGTATTTGGCAGAAAACTCTACCAATTGCTTTGCTGTTTGTTGACCCAACTCCCTAGTTGGCGCCATAATAAGTGCTTGTGTAGCCTTATTCTCGCTATCTACTAAATCAATTAGTGGTAAACCAAAAGCTGCCGTTTTACCGGTTCCAGTTTGGGCTAAACCAATAAAGTCACTTTTCTCGTTTTTGTCTTTTAATAAAAATGGAATTGATTTTTCTTGGATAGGCGTTGGAGTTGTAAACCCCATTTCTTCTATTACGTTCAACAGGTTCGTTGAAAGTCCTAGTTCTTTAAATGTACTCAAATAATTCTTGTTTAATGAACTGCAAAAATACCCAAAGCATTTGAATTGGAATTATTTAATTCAAATGAGGCGAAAACAACCTGTTAATACTATAGAAAAGAATTCAGTACCACATTAGGTTGAACAACTTTTACACCATAAATAACTGCTTTCGCCTCTTTAGAGCTAGTTTTCAATCATTATTTTCTGCTCCAAGGTCTTGTTGCCCTCTGTAACTCGCAAAATATAAAAACCATTGTTCAGTCCTGTGACATTTAATAGTTCGGCATTATTTTGCAACAAGGTAATGTTCTCTGAAATAAAGAGTTGACCTTTCATATTGTATACTTCCACAACCGAATTTTTAACACTCTCAGCTGTATTTTCTAGCTTAATTACGTTTCGAGTTGGATTTGGGTATACCAATAATTCATCACGAAGCGTTGGCTCTGCAATACCTACTGATGTATTTTCAGTAAGACTTAGGATGGTTGTATTACCGCCATCACCACCGGTACCACCGTTATTATTGACTGCTGCTCCACCACCATAAAAAGTTACCGTTCCTGTTCCGGAAGATGGTGCTGTCCATTGAGTGCTAAAAGTATTAGTAGAGCTTCTTCCGGCGTGCTCAGCATATTGTCTGCCATTGCCCAATGTTACAAGCCTCGTGTTTGTTGTAGGTGTTGAAAAACCATTTACAGGAGCATTTGAACTATTTAAACTCACCATCTGAAAACCATATCCACTTGCGCCATTAGCATTTACTGTAAATTCGGCATCGTAAATTGATCCGGGCACGTAGGAAGTAATGGGATTTCCTTGAGCATCTTTTATAGCTATAGAAACTGTTGTGCCGAAACCTGCGCCATGACAGCTTCTGCACGTTGTAACTTCGCCAGGTGCGCCAGTATTGCCTGAGTTGGCAGCAAAAGCTCTACCATTGGAACTAGAAGTTAAAGTAATTTGAACACTTATTGCAAGAATGGAAATTCCGAAGACAGATAGTAATGTTTTTTTCATAAATAGATTATTTTACAAAGTACTAGAATTATTTTTCAAGTTAGAACTTTAAAACATGAAGGAATTCATTTTGTTTTAATTTAGAGATATACGTCTAATGGACGACTTTTGGATTAGGCAATGAAACCTATATTTGAAATAAAAATCATGTTAAGAATAATATGCTCTTTTATTTGTCTTTTCACCGTTACTTCTGTAATGAGCCAACCTCCATCGAATAGAACAGTTTATGACTGTAATGCCAACTCCAAAAACATTTATACAACCCTTGCAACTGGTAAATCGGTAATTGTAGCTCACAAAGGAGTGGATTGTTCAATCTGTCGCAGCGCTGCTCCAGGCTGGCAAACTTGGGCTGCAGCAAATTCTACTAATGTTGAAGTTTGGGGAGCAATATCTTATACTTATTCAAGCTCTGCAGCCAACTTCACAAATAATTCATGCCTACTAACCAACAATTGGAAAGCAACATACTCGTGGAACGATATTTTTACCTTTCCTGACTCAAATAGACTTTGGGTGCAAGCAAGCTCTCCAAGGTATTATATGTACTCTGCCGTTGACTCAAGTATAGTTTATCAAGGTCCAAATAGCTCTATTGCGAGAAGCATGGCATTAGCTCAATCTACCGTAGGAATTCAGAAAAAAATTCTTCAAGATGCTAAAATATTTGTTACAAATGAATTACTTAATTTGCAAAATGTTCCTCAAAACATTCAAAAAATTAGTATTTACAATACAAATGGTCAATTGGTATTGAATCAGTTTATAACGAGAGGCTATGAACAGATTAATATTTCAGGTTTCAAAAAAGGAGTCTACATCGTCAGATTTTCTAGCGATAATGGCAACTTTGAATCGCGTAAATTAGTCTTCTAACAATTCTTTAACCGCAATTTTAAAGGCAGCGGCGTTAAACCAACCTTGGTTCAACGCCGTTTTTTGTATGCGGATAATCCGGTCATCAAATTCGCGTTGTAAGAATTGTTGCGCTATGTATACCAGTGCTTTACGATAAGAACTGAGCATACTTTTATAGAATGCTTCTTGCACTATTGGTTTTTCTTCGTTGTACGCCTGAGCAATTTCAATGTTGTACAATATTAAATCAATAATTAATGAAGGCTCCACCTCCAACTTTCGTAAATGTTCAATTTCTTTTTGAGCGATAGATCTCCGCTTCTTCGCCTTCCGTTTACCTTCAGGAAAATATTCTTTTGAGATTTTTAACTTAGCATGATCTATTCTTTTCTGCTCGTTCGGATTAAACGAAAAGTCATAAAACTCTTTAACTTCTTTAAATCGATTATACAAATCAAAAAGTTGCTCCTCTAGCTCCTCCTTTGGTAATTCTTTTAAAAATTTAATCAGCTTTGTTTTACTCATAAGAAACTAAAAAACCCTTGTTTCAAAAGTAAGAAACAAGGGCTTTATATCGGTTCAGCAATTTTTTTAAATTAAAACCAAAATAATTAAACACATTTATCGCCGAAACCTAACATTATTAATTCTACTAAATCTTAATCATGCTCTTCAGGAGTAAAGTTCTATATCAATTCTGAAAAAAAAACGAGTATAAATACCTGTTTTTTGTCATTTTTTTCAGCAACTTAGAACAGCTAAAATTGATTATTCAAAAAAATAATTTGTTAAATTTTCTGAATAAAAAGCAGTTATGGCTATTTATACGTTCAAATGCAACTATTTTGTCAATTGAAGAGTTTTAAACTCCAGACCGCAAAAATGAAAAATCGAAAGTCTCATTAAAATGTATGTAAATGAACAAGTCAATTAGAGTCGGAATAGCTGAAGATCAAGCACTGTTTAGGAAAGGAATTGTATCGCTCATGAACTCGTTTGAGAAGATTACTGTTGTAGAAGAAGCAGAAAATGGACAAGAACTTCTTGATATCTATGAAGATATTCTTGAGTGCAATGAAATGTTGCCTGATATTACCATTCTAGATTTAAACATGCCTGTTTTAGATGGCATACGAACCACCGAAATACTAAAACGCTTGTACCCCGAAATTAAAATTATCATCATCTCCTCTTTTGATGATGCCGATATAATTGTTCATCTATATGAAAAAGGAGCCAATGCATACTTAGATAAAAGCTCAGATCCTAAAGAGGTTGAGCAAGCAATTAAGGCTGTTCTTGTCGATGATTTTTATTTTAATAAAGCAGCAAAAGATGCACTCGAAGATGCCAGTGTGGACTCTACAGATCAGATAATACTGAGTGCCGAAAATACTCTATCTGAAAGAGAGTTGGAAGTATTAAAGCACATTTGCTATGGCATAACGACTGAGGAGATTGCAAAAATGATGAACGTTAGCAGCAGAGCGGTCGATGGCCACAGGTTAAAACTGTTACAAAAAACAAAATGTCGAAACACGACCTGTCTCGTACTTTTCGCTCTAAAATCTAAACTTGTAAATATTTCTGAACTAAAGGTTAATCTCTTTTAGCAAATTCCTGTCGAATCTGAGAGTTTAATCTTCTGTAATAGTCCTCTTCGAGCCAAACCAAATAGTTTTTGGTGGTCTTTATGGTGCAGTATGAATAGTGCTTAATTCGGTCTTGAATATCATCTTTCAACTCCTTGGCTAAATCCAAAGCATCCCACATATCATCAGCATTTTCAACGCACATTTTACAGTGTTGGTCAATTGACTTTTGAATTACAATTTTAGAATGCATCCCCATGCTCATTGCATGATCGTACTCCGCCTTTATGTTTAACTTAATGTCTTCAGATTTTGAAAACTTAGCTTTTAAATCATCGGGCATTTCATAAATAAACTGGCGCTCAATAACTTCATCAGACTTTAAATCGTCATAATATTGGTGCGGTGCTTGAAATATGTGATACCAATCTACCGGTGAATCCCACAAACCAAAACGGTGCAAATTATTTCCTAAATCGATTACAGAGAAAGTCTTTTTTGTTTTAGTAACCCTTGAACCTCGACCTATCATTTGATGGTATAGAGCTAACGACCTTGTTGCTCTGTTTAAAATAATAGTTTCTACTGTTGGTTCGTCAAACCCAGTTGTTAAAATACCAACCGAAGTTAAAATAGCGTCTGGTGTATTCTTAAACCATTGCAAAATCTCCCTTCTCTCCTGCTCTCCTACATGGTGATCTAAATGTTGAATTTCATAACCTGCCGCTTTAAAAGTATCGTAAACACCAAAAGAGGTTGCAATTCCGTTGTTAAAAATTAGTGTCTTTTTGCCTTTCGATTTCTCTTCGTAGGCTCTTACCAATTTCTCTTGCATCATATAGTTGCCGTACAACTGCTCTGATGATTTGACAGTGTAGTCACCATTGATACCCACTTTTAACGTATCTAAACTTACATTATAACTGTATGTAGTTGCTCTAGATAAATAGCCCTTATTCACCAAACTGCTTATTGACTCTCCAATAACCAATTCTTGGTAATTTTCGTTCATTGGTAATTTAATACTTGAGCTTAGTGGGGTTGCAGTAACACCTAAAATATTGACCTCTTCGAAGTACTTGAATAACTTTCTAAAACTATTGTAATGAGCCTCATCGACAATAACTAAACCTACATTATTTAGTGTTATTTTTTCTTCTTGTAACCGATTGTTCAAGGTTTCTACCATGGCTACAAAAGCCACAAAATCATTGTCGTCTGAAACGGATTTAACCTTACTGTCAATAATCATATTATTAACATTAAACTCAGTTAGCATTCTAGAAGTCTGCTTACAAAGCTCAATTCTGTGGGTCAAGATCAATACCTTTTTACCGGTTGACTTAATGTATCTTCGAGTAATCTCGGAAAATATAACCGTTTTCCCACCACCAGTTGGTAGCTGAAAAAGCACATTATGGCTATCTTCTAATTCATTAAGTTTCTTAGAAATTTCTTGTATGGCAGCTTCCTGAAAGGGATATAAGTCCTTTCCGTCTTCACTGTTCTCAATCTCGCTTAGGTCTATTGCTCCGTTTTCAATCATAGGGGTTTGCAAAAGTATGGGAAAAGTTAAGTTCTATGGAATTCTATTCCTGAAATTTTTATTTTTTTTTGAATTGTTGATTATTATTAACTTAGTGCACCAAAATTATGCAGTGAAAAAAATTAGTCTATACTTTTTAATCATTGGTCTAACCGTTCCACTTTTCTCTTATTCTAACCAAGCCAACCAAGCGCTGAAACAAAGCTTGATTGTATTGAACAAATATTGGAAAGAGGTCGAAGTTACTTGCATTGATCATGCAAAGCCGGAAACAGAAACAGAGCTTATTAAATTGCACCTGAAGCTAGTTGTTGATGTATTACAAAATAAAGATGTAACTAACTTGAATACATTACAACAAACAAATAGAGTTCAGTTGTTGAACGAACTGGAGATTTATGGGAGAAAAGGTATTTTTCCCTTAAATATAAATCATGAAGAACGCACCCCTTATTTTATAGATGAATTAGGAACCGCTTGCGCGGTTGGCCAAATGATTATTAAAAGTGGAAAGGAACACTTAGCCAAATCTATCTCTAAAGATTTCAATTACCTGTATATTGAAGACATGCCTCAAGAACCTATTAAAAAATGGGCAAAAGAACATGGTTTTACCGTTGATGAATTGAAGTGGATTCAACCAGGATATGGGCCACAGTGTCCATTAGACTCTGCTATTCCTTCCTCATGTCCAAGCGGCTTTGGATGTTTTAATCCAGATCTGTATAAAACGAACTTGGATAGTGCCACTGTTGGAGTTGAAGCCATAGAGCGAAATATTGGTAACGGTTGGTATCGTGACAGCTTATTTGCCAATTGGTATATGACTGGTTATATCCCTTTTGGCATCTACAGGTTTGCTCTTCGTGACTCGCTGAATAATCGCGATACTATTTATTATGATATTCTTGGTCCTACTCCTTTCATTCTTAATGATACAGTTTTACAAAGGTCAAATGGTTGTTTAAATACAATTCAGTTTAGCGCTCAAAATGGCAGTCCGCCATATCGCTTCAGATTAAGAAGCTTTAGTGGCACGTATTTTAATTCGAATAGTGGTAGGTTCGATAGTATTTGTGCCGGTAGATATATTATTATACTGATAGATTCAAATAATTGTCCCTACGAAGAGTACATAACAATTGGAGGTAACCCAACCTCTATTGATGAAATATCCATAAACAACCGATTGGTTATTCAAAACCCTGTTGTGAATAACCAACTTATTTTGAACACCGATCTGATCGGTTCTAAAGTTATTAGAATTATTAATTTAAATGGTAAAGTTGTAACCGAATTCAAAACTTCGGAGAATAATATCAACCAAAATCTAGAAGTAAGAAATGGACTGTACATCTTGGAACTTATACGAGGAAAGGAACGCTTTCAAAAGAAAATAATCATCACCAATTAGCCTGAGCAATTTATTACCTTTGCGCCCTTTTAAAATCGGCAAGTAATGAAGTTACAAGAGGAAATTTCAAAACGTAAGACATTCGCAATTATCAGTCACCCAGATGCTGGGAAGACAACACTTACAGAGAAGTTCCTTTTATTCGGTGGAGCAATTCAGACTGCGGGAGCTGTTAAAAACAATAAGATTAAAAAGTCTGCCACCTCCGATTTTATGGAAATTGAAAAGCAAAGAGGTATTTCTGTTGCAACTTCGGTAATGGGTTTTCAATACAAAGACAAACTCATAAACCTATTAGACACACCCGGTCACAAAGATTTTACTGAAGACACCTACAGAACCTTAACAGCAGTTGATTCTGTTATTTTAGTTATTGATTGTGTTAAAGGTGTTGAGGCACAAACTGAACGATTAATGGAAGTTTGTCGAATGAGAGATACTCCAGTAATCGTTTTTATCAATAAAATGGACCTTGAAGGTCGCGACAGTTTTGAATTATTAGATGAGTTAGAGGAAAAACTCAACATCAAAGTTCGACCTATGACGTGGCCCATTGGAATTGGAGCAACGTTCAAAGGCGTTTATAACTTAGGTGAATCTAGTCTAAATCTTTTCGAATCATCAAAAACTAAAATTTCAAAGGATGTAACCAAAATTGAAAGTTTGCAAGATCCTAAGCTGGATGAAATTATAGGAAGTCAAGCAGATCAGTTAAGAGATGACGTTGAATTAATTGAAGGGGTATACGATGAATTGGATGAAGCTGCCTACTTACGAGGAGAAATTGCCCCTGTTTTTTTTGGGTCTGCTGTAAATAACTTCGGAATTCAAGAAATGTTAGATCAATTTATTGAAATTGCTCCTACTCCTCGAGCTCGAGAAACCGACGAAGGAAAAATTAATCCTGAAAAAGAAAAATTTAGTGGCTTTGTTTTTAAAATTCATGCCAACCTCGATCCAAAACATAGAGATAGAGTTGCCTTTTTAAGAGTGTGCAGTGGAAAGTTTGAGCGTAACAAATTCTTTCATCATGTTAGACTAGATAAAGGCGTTCGATTTAGCAACCCCACTTCTTTTATGGCAAAAGATAAAAGTGTGATTGACGATGCTTACCCCGGTGATGTTATTGGTTTATACGATACGGGCAATTTCAAAATTGGAGATACCCTAACAGAAGGTGAAAACTTTACCTTTAAAGGAATTCCAAGTTTTTCGCCAGAAATTTTCAAAGAAGTAATCAACAACGACCCGATGAAGTCTAAGCAATTGGAAAAAGGAATTCACCAATTGACAGAAGAAGGAGTTGCGCAACTGTTTACAGCGAGAATGGGCAATAAAAAATACATTGGTACTGTGGGAGAACTCCAATTTGAAGTAATTCAATATCGTTTAAAACACGAATATGGCGCATCTTGTAGTTTTGCTCCGCTTAATTTTTTCAAGGCTTGTTGGTTCACATCAAATAATAAAGAACAGTTGGAGGAATTTACACGACTCAAATCAAACTATATCGTTCACGATAAAGATGAGAACCTTGTTTTCTTAGCTCAAACTGCAGGCATTTTACAAATTACCAAACAGAATTATCCTGACATTGAATTTCATTTCACGTCAGAATTTAAATCAAAGGCTGCTGTTTAAGTTAGAATTCTTTTCATTTCTTCTTGAAAGAGTTTCATTTCTTGCATTTCGTTGTGTGTGCATCCTTCAACTTTGTAGAAATTGACTTCCGGGAAATTATCTTTCAGCTTTTTACCTAAAAAGTAAGGAACTTTGCGATCTTCGGTGCCGTGGAAAATATGAATGGGAGCTTCAACATCTTTCAAGTATTTATTTGTGCGGAAATAATACCTAGAAATCCAACTTGCAGGCAAATAACCTTTATGGTAATTGATTAAGGCTACAAAATTAAAATAGGGTGCTTCTAAAAATAATGTTGCACAAGGCTGCCTACTAGCTAACCTCGCTGCAATACCCGTTCCCAAAGAGAAACCGTAAATATGAATCTTAGACGAATCATATTGCTCAAGCATCTTTAAATATAATCGCTTTGTGTCTCGTTGCAGCAAACGTTCTCCTTTTATTTTACCATCGCTTTTGCCAAAACCTCTAAAGTCAAACATAAAAACATCGTAACCTAAATAAACAAAGAAAGCGGCAAACTGTCCCCAATACCTGAGGTTATCTGCATTTCCATGTACATAAAATATAAGCCCCTTAGACTCTTTCGCTTTAAAAAGCAACGTATTCAACCTTATACCTAAATCTACTTCGTAAAACTTTTCTTCGAACTCAATTTCAAATGGATAATGATAATCTTCATCCAATTTAATGGGCGAAAAAATGATCTTTTCTTGCAAAAAGTAAAACGCTAATAATACACCAACAATAAGTCCAATTAAAACAATGGTGATAAGAAAGGTCCAAACGAAAGTTTCCACTGTTGAAAGGTACGACTGTTATCGATTAAAGCCAATTGTTTCTTGTACTTTTTGAGTAAAGAATTTGTCAATTAACAAGCATTAACAGCGCAAATGAGTCTTAAGATTGTACTTTTGTTGCAAAGCATTTATTTATGAGAAAACTATTTTGCCTAACGGTCTTATTTTTAGCCCTTGTAGCAGGTAATCAAAGTGTTGCACAAAGTGGATATCAAATTAATGTAAAAATTGATGGCTTGAGTGACTCAACTGCCTACTTAGCATATTATTACGGCAAGGGTCAGTATTACAGGGACACTACTCAAATATCAAGTTCCGGAGAAATGACCTTTACCGGTAAAGATAGTTTAGAGCATGGAATGTACTCAATTATCACAGGACAAAAAAGGTGGTTCGATTTTATGGTCGACAATCAAAAAATATCGTTGATAACTGATACTTTATATACCATACTGAATATGAAAGTAAAGGGAAGTGAAGAAACAACAATATTTTATGAATACCTCTCCTTTTTAAATGAACGGCAATCAACGGCTCGAAAGTTGAATGAAAAGAAAAATAACGGAACTGAAAAAGAGAAAGAAGCAGCAGTAGAGGCTTTAGCGAAATTAGATACTGAAGTAAAAGAGTACATCGCCAATTTTCATGTGAAAAACAAAGAATCATTTACAAGCAATTTTATTTATGCCGTTGAATACCCAAATGTGCCTGAACCACCTAAAAAAGCGGATGGAAGTATTGACAGTACGTTCACATTCCGATATTTTAAGGCTCACTATTTTGACAACTATGATTTTACTGATGAAAGGCTTCTACGAACAGCAACCTTCCACGATAAAATAGTTTACTATGTTACCAAGTTGACTATCCCTGACCCTGATTCAATTATTATTTCCTTAGACTATGTTTTAGGCAAAGCTCAACAAAACCCTCTGCTATTTAAGTATGCACTAACTCATTTTACCTCTTTCTATGAGCGCTCTGAAAACATGGGCATGGACGCTGTATTTGTTCATTTAGCGAAAAACTACTTCATGAAAGGATTGGCAAAAGAATGGTTTACCGAAAAGCAATTGGAAAAGCTTAGTGAACGTGCTAATGCTCTTGACCCGCTGTTAATTGGTAAAAAAGCACCTAACATTGTGGTGAAGGATACCGCTCAAAAGAAATTTTTGGAGTTGTATGCCGTAGATGCAGATTTTACGATTGTATACATCTGGTCGCCTGAATGTGGCCACTGTAAAACAGCCACTCCGAAATTAAAAACCTTGTACGATAAGATGAAAGATAAAGGAGTTGAAGTGTTCGCGGTTGGCAATGAATATGAGAATGAAGAGTGGATTAAGTTTATTCGCAAACACGATTTGAACTTTATCAATGGCTCTGACGGAGAGTCGTATCAAAGCAATTTCAGAACGCTCTACGATGTTTACAGCACACCTCAAACCTATTTGTTAGATAAGGATAAAAAGATTTTGTCAAAGAAAATGAGCATAGAATCATTGGAAAAAATCTTAGAGTATTTTATAGAGGAAAGGGATAAAGAAAATGAAAAATAAGCTTGCCTTAATAATTCCTGCCATTTTGTTGTGCATTGGAATCGCAGTGGCATATGAAATGATAAAGAATGATCGGGTTTTACCCATCTACTCTCCTGCTATGATTAATCCAGAATTAGTTGATGAATCCAAGCAAAACGTAACCAAAGGCCATAGAATTGGAGACTTTGAACTCGTGAATCAAGATGGAAAAACAGTTACAAATAAGGACTTTGATGAGTTTTATTATGTAACCGATTTTTTCTTTACTACTTGCCCGACAATTTGCCCTAGTATGAGCGCTCAGATGCAACGGGTTCAAAAGAAGTACAAGGATGATGAAGACTTTAAAATTTTATCTCACACCGTTCAGCCTGAGGTTGACTCTGTTCCTGTATTAAAAGAATATGCGAATTTGTATGAAGCTGATCCTAAAAAATGGATTTTTGTTACAGGCGATAAAAAGATAATTTATGACCTTGCTCGAAAAAGTTATTTTGCTGCAGTAACGGAAGGAGATGGAGGTCCTGGAGATTTTATTCATACCGAGAATTTTGTTTTGGTAGATAAAGAGAAACGAATTAGAGGGTTTTATGATGGAACCTCTGAAGAGTCCGTAGACCAATTGTTGGTTGACATTGAAATCCTAAGTCAAGAATATGAGTAAAAAGCTGTTCCTTCTTCTTTTCATCGTAAGTCTTATTTCCTCGTGTTCCGTTTTTAAAGGTGTTGAGGGCGTTAAAAGTAATTCAGGTAAAGTAATTGGAGGTTCTCCAAGTAAAAACCTCAGAAAAGATATAAAGCGAAGTGAAAAAAGGCAGAAACGGCAATACGATAGGGAAATGAAAAAGCGCGCCAAACGAATGGGAATAACAAAAAAGAGGTAGGTTTATTCGCCAAAAATTAGTTGCTGAAGTCGTTCATCTTCGTAGAATTTATTTGGAGTAGTTTCAATAACACTTCCGCAGTCTACTACCCAAACCTTATCTGCAATGGCAAGTGCTTTTTCTATTTGGTGAGAAGAAAATAATACAGCCCTTCCCTCCTCTTTTTGAGCTTTAATTAATTGAAACATTGTATTTGAACTTTTCACATCCAAATGAGTTGTTGGTTCATCTAATACAATGAGTTCCGCATTTTGAGCGATCGCTCTTGCTAAGTAAACCTTTTGTCGCTCACCGTCGCTAAGTTGAGCCATTGTTTTGTTTGCTAAATATTCAATTTTACAGCGCTCCAGTGCATTTTGAATAAGCTTCGTATCTTCTTCAGACGGTTTTACCATCCATCCGGCATAAGGGTATCTCCCAAAACCAATGAAACGCTCCACAGTTATAATGGAACGAACATTTTCACTTGAACTTACATAAGCAAGTTTTTGAGCTAAACTAGATTTATTCCAGTCATTCAATTCTTTTCCAAATAACTGAATTGATCCTTTTGAAAAATCCAATAGGCCACAGATTGTTTTAAGCAAGGTTGATTTTCCGGCGCCATTCTCGCCAATAAGTGCAATAATTTCACCAGACGCCATCTCCAAATTCACCCCATTCAAAATGTCAAATCGCTTAGAATAAGCTACCGAAATATTCTCTATGTGTAAAATTTCTGAACTCAAAATGTTTGACTTAAATTTTTCTTTCCAAATAGAATCCAAAGTATAATTGGTATCCCAATAATTGAAGTGATTGAGTTGATTGGCAAACTCATTCCATTTGAAGGAAGATGCGCTAAAATATCACTTAACAACAAAACATTTCCACCCAATAACAAGGAAAATGGCACAAGCAATAAATGATCGTTAGATTTTAAAATTAATCTACTTAAATGGGGAATCACGACACCTACAAAACCTATTGGCCCGCAGAAAGACGTTGTAAGACCCGCCAAAACTCCTGTAATTACAACAATGCTAATTCTTATGTGAAGCACTTTTATTCCGAGCATTTTGGCAAAATCTTCGCCAATTAAAACAGCGTTCAACCCTTTGTGATGATACAATGTATAAGATGATGCTAACAGTAAGGCAATTGCCATTATAGATAACTCACCGTAAGAAACGGCCGTTAAGCTTCCTAAACTCCAAATAATGAAAGATTTTAACTGAAAATCGGATGTGAAAAATTGAATTAAACCGATGATTGCAGTAGCGATAGACCCCATCATTACACCAAAAATGAGCAAAGTCATTACATCTTTAATTTTAAATGAAACGGTTAAGAGAACCAACATCATGACTAGTGCACCTAAAACCGCAGCGAATGTAATCGAATAGCTGGCACCTACCGAAAATCCAATGAGTCCAGCACCCATCACTAAAATTGCAACTCCTAAACCTGCACCAGAACTTATTCCTAACAAATATGGTCCGGCCAATGGATTGCGAAATAACGTTTGCATCAACAAGCCTGCTAATGATAAAGCAGCGCCGACTAATATGGCAGTTAACGCTTTGGGTACTCTTGATTGTAACACAATTAAATTAAACACCTCAGATGTTTGACTTCCTGAAATCCAAGCCTTAAATTCTTGAAACGGAATACTCACACTACCGCTAATTACGTCAATAACAGCGAATATCACCAATGATAAGCAAAGCAATATACCTAGGCTGAGCTTATTCATTTGAATACATTTTCATAGAAGGTTAACGAACTATCTCCACCATTGTGAAAGATCGTTATTAAATCGCCTAAAATCAAATCAGGCCGAACAACTCCTTGCTCCCAATAGTCGTTTGCTCCTAAGCTATTTGACCTTTTGTAGTTGGAATAAATATTTTTTTGCTCAAAAGAAGTAAACTTGGCAAATGCAGCATTGCTTTTTTTCAGTTCATCGCTGTTCCGTATTGTTCCGGTATTGATCCAAAAATCGGCTTTAAATCCTTTACTAACTGCTGTTTCTATATCTAATGGAACGCTTTGCGACTGCTTGTACTGTTGCCAACAATAAACTGCCCCTGCATCACGAATCAATTGTGCTTGGTACGATTCTGCTCCGCTAACATGCCAAGTTCCTTTCCAAGGCAAACCAATGGTCACTTGAGGTAAAAATGAATATAACATCGACTCACTTTTAATTGAGTCATAATTTGCCTGAACCATTGATAGATGATTATCTGCTACTTGTTGTGTATTCTCGTCAAAAAATGCACCAAACACCTCCAACCACATGGCCTTATTGATCGGATGCGATTCATTAAATTCGGAGATAAGCACTGCAGGCTGACCAACTTCTCTCAGTTGTTTTACTGTTTTATAGGATGCAGCATCAATTGCAAACGTAAATAGAACATCAAGTTCGCTAGCAATGATTTTCTCATGATTCAACGTTCTGTTTCCTAATTCCGTTACTTTTCCTTCTGCTACTCTTTGTTGAAAACTCGAATCATAAAACAGCTTTGCATTACTAGCTCCTACAATTTTATGTTGCTGATTCAAAACAGTAAGGAAGCCTAGGTGCGTAGTTGAATTGATCCCTATCCTTTCGATTGGAGTCCCTATAAAAACATCTGCTGAGACTCCTTTAGGTTTGCCTTTCAATTTTGAATATAAAACATAACGCTCAACGATATTCGCATTTAAGAAAGGTTCTTTAATGGTAATGATTCGAAATCCTGCGGAGTCTTTAATTGAATAATGCTTTTCATCTTTATCCTGAAGCTTCACCTCAGATGGTTTTGAGGTGTTACAGGCAACTGATAAAACAAAAAGAATAAATACAAGATACTTCATTTAATCTACTTACCTACTTTCTCTATCCCAAATATCTTGAGTGATATTGGTTCCGTTTTTAGTGTAGAATATGCCTCCCCATTTGTAAAGCGTTTTCTCGTAAATATCAGTTCGAGTTCCTTCCACTGCAATTCTTCTAATGGTTGTACTATTATTCTGATTTTCTATGATCTCTTCAGTTACCCCTTGTGGATAGTCGGCTGCAGACTGGTCTTGTCGTTCTTTCTTTTCACCAATGTAGAATTCTTCTTCTTCATTCTTTTTTCTTCGTTTTTCCGACTCCTCAACTAACTCCTCTGTTTTTTCCTTTAGGTCAACTTCTAATTCTTCTATTTCTAATTGGTTGTTTTTAAAACTTTCCGCGTTCTCTTCACCAAACTGTCGTATCTCAGTTTCTAATTGATTGGCGTTGGCCTGGAAGTCTAGTCGCTTGTCTTCGGATTCTTTTGTGTCCTGTTCAGACTTTTGAGTAAAATCTTCTTCGTCCTCCAAGATTTTCTCATAATTAGATGGGTAAAACTCGGTGCTTCTCCCAGTGTGAAATTTCATTAAACGACTTTCTAAATCTTCAAACTTTTGTTTTGTATCTATGATATATTCTTCTTGCTTTTTCATCCGATTCTGCTCAGAAATGTTTATTTCATCGTATTCATTTTCTACAAAAACCTTTTTCCCTTCAACAATTTCATCCATTCGCTTCTTGTTGTAAATAGAAATGCTTTCTGCTAATAATTCTTCATCAAGCATGTTTTCTTCTCTTCTTCTTTCAGAAGTCTTTACTAACTCTTCACCGTTGCTTTTTAAGTCTTCCTCTTGCACTTTAATCGTTTCATAATTCTGAAGATTCAACTCAGAACTCATCTCAAATTGATCATTCATGCTAATGCTAATCTCCTCTAACTTCTCAATTGCATTCTGTATCCTTGATTCTTCCTTTGCTAAATTTTCTGCTCGAATAGCAGCCAAAATTGAATCTTGAATTTCAATCACTGCATTCTTATCACTATTCTGCTTAGACCAAAGCTCTTTGTATATTCTTTCGATTTCTGCTTCAGCCTCCCCATCAATTGTTGCTTTAGCTCCTGTTTGAATCTGAATTGGCTTGTCCAAATCTTTGCGCCTTTGTTCTTCAGCTAATTGCTGTTTTTTAATCAAATCGTTTAGCAAGGCAATTTGAGCTTTTGGATAGGCTTCATTGGGTTTTATGCGCAGTGCATTCTCAAAGTTCGCTTTAGCGTTTCTGTATGATTCTGCTTGAAAATCATCATTACCCTTAGCAATCAAATCTTTATAACGCTGTTCTTTCTGAGCTTCTGCCTTTTTTGCATTGTCCGCAGCCTGCTGAGCAGCTTTTATTTCATTTAAAACAGATTTAATGGCATCCATTTGTTCTTGCGGATAAGCTTCGTCTGGTTTTAGGCTAAGAGCCAAACGATATTCATTTTCTGCATCGTTATAATTCTTATCTCTGAAATACTTATCTCCATTTGAAATCGCAGTTTGATAAGATGATTCGTTCGCAGCAGCTTGCTCCTTTCTCAGACGAATTTCTTCTTCTTTTGCAGCAAGTTGTTTCTGTAAATCCATAATCTCCTTTATTCTCAATGAAGGTTGTACTTCATTAGGAAGGGTATTTTGAGCTTCTTGATATTTCTTTATTGCAGTTTTGTAGTCCTTAGCTTCTGCGGCAGTACTAGCTTCTAACATAAATGCATCATATTTTTTATTTAGCTCAGCTTGACGCGCTTCATCTTCAGCTGCTCGAGCATTTATCAGAGCATCTATTTCTTGAATTTTTTGCGGAGGGTAAGTTTCTGCAGGTTTTAGTGATTGTGCATTTTTGAACGCTTTCAACGCATTCTCTAAATCATTAGCAGCAAGTGCTTGATCCCCTTTCTCAAGCGCTGCCAAGTAATCTTGGTCCAACTTTGCCTGTTGAGCAGCTTGGGCTTCTGCATTAGCAAGTTCTTCCAAGGCTGCACCAATTTTATTGATTTGATCTTTTGGATATTGCTCATCTTTTAAAGCTAACGCCGCTTCATAACTCACCTTGGCAGGTTTATACTCCTTTCTTTCAAAAAAAGCATCTGCTTCAGCGATTAAAGCTTTGTATTCTGCTTCAATTTTAGCTTGTGCCTCTGCTGCAGCTTTCGCCGCTTTTTCTCCAGCTAATTCAGCAATTTTAGCATCAATTTCAGTGATCTTGTCTTTTGGATATTGTTCATCCTTTACAGCGATGGCTGCCTTGTATTTGGCTTTTGCATTCTCAAAATCACTTGAACCAAACATACCGTCTGCCTCAGCGATTAAGGCATTGTATTCATCGTCAATTTTTGCTTGTGCTTCGGCTGCTGCTTTCGCCGCTTCTTCTCCAGCTAATTCGGCAATTTTAGCATCAATTTCTGTGATCTTGTCTTTTGGATATTGCTCATCCTTTACGGCAATAGCTGCCTTGTATTTTGCTTTTGCATTCTCAAAATCACTTGAACCGAACATACCGTCTGCCTCAGCGATTAAGGCATTGTATTCTTCGTCAATTTTTGCTTGTGCCTCGGCTGCAGCTTTCTGCTCGGCTAAAGATGATAATTTAGTGCCAATCTCAACTAATTTGTCTTTTGGGTATTGTTCAGGTTTAATCGCAAGAGCTTCTTCATACAGAGGTATCGCTTCTTCGTACTTTTCTGAATTAAATAACTCATCAGCTTTAGCAATCGCTTCGTTGTATTTTGCTTCTATTTCAGCATTCTTTTCATTTTGCAATCGAATCTCTTCCTGCTCTGCTGCTATTTCGGCTAAACGCTCATCAATTTCTTTAATTTTTTCTTTTGGAAACTCTTGATCGGGTTTAATTGAAGATGCTTCTGAATATTTACTTTTAGCTTCTTCCCACTTTTGCTCAACGACAAGCTTATCCGCTGCACTAATTGCATCCTTGTACTTTTGATCTTCAGCAGCAGCATTAGCCAATGAGGCAGTAATACTTTCAATTTTCTCTTTAGGATACGCCTCATCTGGTTTTAAAGATAAAGCTGCTTGATATTCAGTTTTGGCCGACTCTAAATCACCCGAATTAAAAGCATTATCTGCAGAAGCAATCTTTTCATCGTATTGTTTTTGAAGCTCGGCTAGCTCAGCTTCTTTGGCTGCGTTTTCTTTTGCGGCAGTTACTTCTTCAATTTTTTGTTTTGGATAAGCCTCTTCCGGTTTTAGTTCTGTTGCATTGGTGTATGCCGCAATTGCTTCATCATACTTTTTATCTCCAGCTAACTGATCTCCTTTTGAAATAGAGGCTTGATAATCGGCTTCCAATTTTTCGTTTGCTGCAGCTTCCTCTGCTAACTTTTTAATTTTAGCGTCAATTTCAGCAATTTTACCTTTTGGGTATTCATCTTCTTTAATCGCCAATGCTTCTTCAAATGCACTTTTAGCACCTTGGTAGTCTTCACTGCTTAAAGCTGCATCTCCTTTCGCTATTGCTGCGTTGTAATTTTCTTCTTTATTTTTCTGCTCGGCTAAAATTCCTTCTATCTCTTTAATTTTTGATTTAGGATATTCTTCTGCAGCCTTTAATCCTGTTGCATTTGTGTAGGCAGTTTTAGCTGCTTCGTAGTTTTTTGACGCAAATGCATCATCACCTTCTTTAATTGCTGCTGCGTAGTTTGCCTCCAATTCTTGATTGGCAGCAAGCTGG
>CAJQLW010000009.1 GCA_905479325.1 uncultured Flavobacteriales bacterium | reverse complement strand
TATAATACCTCGGTTGTCCAGACCGATATTAAGTGATTCTTAATTGAATTTTAAGCGGCACAATTGTACCTTATTTCTGGTTTTTGTCCTGTTCCTTGATGTTTTCTTTTATTATAAATATTCATCCATTTATCTATTCCTCTATAAAGCTCTAAGCCGTCATTTGCTGGGTTTAAATATATGTATCTGTACTTAATAGAGCGCCAAAATCGCTCTATATAGATATTATCTAATGCCCTTCCTTTACCGTCCATTGATATTTGAATTCCTTCTTTTTTAAGCAATTTAATGTATTCTAAACAAGTAAATTGAGAGCCTTGGTCTGAGTTCAATATTTTCGGTTTCCCATGCGCTTCTATAGCGCTTCTAGTAACTCTTAGACTCGACTCTGCATCTAATGAATTAGATAAACCCCAAGAGACTATTTTTCTACTGTAAACATCTATAATCGCTGTCAAATACATAAACCCATTTTTCATAGGAACATATGTAATATCTATTTCCCAAACGTGATTAGGACGGTCAATTTTCAGGTTTTTAAGCAAATAAGGATGTATGTATTTCTTCTCTCCTAGAACAGTCAAGTGCTTTCTTGGGTATATCGGAAATATGTCAGCCAATCGCATAAGACGCCGTATTCTCTCATATCCTGCTCTGTAACCGTTCTCTTCTAACATGGCTTGCATTGTAAGTACTCCTGCTGTTGGATCATCAGTTATGTGTTGATCCATTAATTGCATCATTTCCAAATTTTCCTGAGATTCCCCTTTTCTTACGTAATAAAATCCACCTTTAGATAGCTCTAATAAAGATAATTGACAATTTAAAGAAAGTGATTCTTCTATATCTATTAAGCCTCTTTTCATGTCGTATGTCCCAATTTGGTTAAGCTTTTTTTAAGAAGTCTCGCTCCATTTCTAACCTCCCAATCTTGGTGTATAGCTTTTCTGTTTCGGCTTCTGTTTTATCAACTTTACTGTTCTTACCATCAAAAACCGCGCTACTTTTAGCTAAAAATTCTTGTTTCCACTGGCTTATTTGATTTTGATGTAACTCAAAACGTAATGCCAATTTTGACAATGTTTCTCGCTCTTTTAAAGCTTCAATGGCAACTTGTGCTTTGAACTCATTGCTAAATTTTCTTCTCATTTTCTTCATAATTTCCATTTTCTAAGTTAAACTTTTTCAACTTAACTAACGGTTCGAATTTGTCGAGGTATTATACTTTCAACGATTATAAGCTTCTCAAATTACGCCAATTCAGATTCGTCGAGATTAGATAACAATCAAATTTGGATTGTGAAAAGTCTCATGCAAGATCAAGCTAGAATTTGGACTTCGCCGTTGCGCATGAAAAAGAAAGATGTATTAATTACTTTGCCAATCATAGCGGCTACTACTGCTGCAATTATTTATGATGAAGAAATTTATAGCGAATTCAAAACCTTTCAACGAAAGCACCATTTTGTAGATGATATTAGCCCAATTATTACCTATATGGGCGATGATAAAACTAGCCTCAGCGTTTCAACCCTTTTTTTAGCTAGTGGCCTTGTATTTAAAAATGAAAAAGCAAAAAGAACGGCATATTTTGGTTACCAAACATTTATTCATTCAGGTATTGTTATTCAAGTAATGAAGCACCTAGCAAGCAGGCAAAGACCAAGTGTGAATAATGGAACTGACAAATGGAATGGTCCTTCAGCCATGTTTAAACGATACACTCAAAGCTTTTCTCCTTACGATGCATTTCCATCAGGGCATACCATTATGGCTTGGGGAATGGCAACTGTAATTGCACGGCAATATTCTGAACACAAATGGGTTCCAGTTACTTGTTATACCCTAGCAACAGTGGCCGGCCTGTCAAGAGTTACAGAAGACACACATTGGTTTTCAGATGTTATAGTTGGTGGCAGCTTAGGGTATGCCATTGGTCGTTTCGTTACTAAAAAACACCAAAACACAAATTGGCAACTATTTCCAAGTTTTGGTAAAAACAATGGCACTGCTTCGCTGATTTACTCTTTTTAGATCTAACTACCTCCCTGCCAAGTAGTCTCTCAAATACTCAAAGTGAGAATTTAAATCTCCATTTTTTGCAATGGTAGCTCTGTCTATGATTTGATCTGGGTCTTGCCTTAGTAAAGCAGGCAAAATGCTTTTCAAAAGTTCGTTGCCAAAATCTTCAGACGCATCTTTGGGTAATTCACAAGGTAAATTATCTACTGCCATGACAGTAATACTTTCTTCACTTGTTGTTTCAACCTCTTCTAATGTCTTTTTATTTACCTCATAAATAGGCAATGCAATGGTTGAGGGTCGTATTGTGGAAGGTATTGGCCCTGCAATATCGCAACTAATGTCTGCAATAACTTCAATCTTAAAATCAGGAGAAGCTAACTCTTGTTTGGTAAAAATAAACGGAGCTTCTGCGTCCCAAAAATGACAAGGAATATACATGTTTGCTGTTTTAGCAAACTTCATAAAATCAGAGTCGAAATCTTTTGCATTTTCATAAGCGTCTTTGCGTTTAAATGCTCCGCCATCTTTCTTCTTAAAGTAATCGGTTACCGAAAGTTGCGCAAATACTGGTTCATTAAATTCATTTTCTAAAAAAGAAGTTGGGTCTACTTGTTTTACACCCATCTTTTTCAATACTTCAATCGCTCCTCCGGCTACTCTGCCTAGTCCGGTTAAGGCAATTTTAAAATCGTTAGGTAATTTAATTTTAGGTAATTCGCTTTCCATTTCAGCTCGGTCAGCACATTTGTTAGCTGCCTTTAAACTGTACTTCCCGGTTCTTACTCCATAGGCTAAAAAAGCATTGTATGTTCCTACAATTCCGGCGTATCTTCCAAAACCTACTAACCTTGTTTTGTTTGGTTTTGTTAAAACTTCGTAGTCGACCAAGCTCACATTTTTATCAATTACAGCTTGCAGTAAATCTCGATTATAAGGTTGCTCTTTAATGGTATGCGAAAAGAAAAAGTGTGTTTTATTGGGTATTAAATCTTCAATATTTACCTCCTTCACACCAAAAACAGTGTCCACATCCGAAAGCTCATCTACAAGTGTGAGCCCCAACTCTTCGTATTCCTCATCTCGAAACGCACGAATAGGACTTTTTTGAATGTATAACTCAACTTCAGGATAGTTATCTACAATAGATTTACATTGCTGCGGAGTAAACGGAACTCGCTTGTCTGGTGGATTTTTTCCTTCTTTGATTATACCTATTCTCATGCGTCTAAAATTTAGGTGCACGAAGTTAATAATTATAGCTAAAAAGCAGCAAAACAAATGTAGATGCAACTAGCAATATTGTATATAAAGAACAGAGAGTTATGAATTTCCAACTGGTTTTCAACCTTGATTCACCATACATTCTACGTAAACTTTTCCATAGGTAATACGCCAAATAAAGGCCACATAAGCCCAAAAACACTTGATTAAAAATCAACCACTGAAGCTTGCCAAAAACATAACTCACTACAATGTAAATAATTCCCATAAAGAATAGTGAAGAATGAAAGTGTAGGGCAAATAAAAAATGCGGCATCATTCCACGTTTTTGACGACGGTAAAGCATTGAAATTAGAAGCGCGAAAAGCGGCAATAACACAAAAAAGAGTTTTGGCAACCATGAGTCAAAAAAACGATTCCAAAAAGCATTGTTAAAACCATTTACTTGCTCTCCAGCATTGACATTTCCTGAATTGGACCAACTTATCAATAAAAAGAAAATTAAACTGATAAAAATAAACAACCTCAACGGCGCTATGTATTGCACTCGCCTACCCTTTAAATACTCTGTTGTTAAAAAAGCGGGTTTTAAAATGAGTGGAAGTACACTTCGAATAATCTTTGAGTCGAAGGTGAAGTAATCATTCAAAAATTGCGTCAACAAGCTCGCCACGCTATGATCAAGTTGTGTCTCTTGTCCGCAAGTTGGGCAAAACGTAAACGTTTTAGATAGTGTTTCTGTGCAATTTGGGCAATTTTTCACCTGAGTTGGTTTTAAGCGAAAGTAACAATTTGTTCTATTCTTGAAATTTAAATGTATTCAAGTTAAATCAATTAAATTTATGAGCCAATACATCAAATCTATCTAAAATTGTGTCAAGTAGAGCATGAATAAATTATTTATCTTTCTTATTTTATTTTTTTTACTGTTTGACGGATTTGCTCGAGAAAAAGTTACTTTACAAGGACAAGTTTTGGACTGTGAAACAAAAGAGACTTTACCTTTCGCCAACGTTTTAAGTATTCAAAATAAAACTGGAACTGCTACTAATTTTGAAGGCAATTTCTATTTAGAAACGACATCTGATGATTCGTTGCGCATTACTTTTATTGGTTACGAGCAAAAAATCATCTCGGTAAAAGAGTTAATCACTGAAAAACAAATTTGCTGAACACCAAAATCAGTATCTATAGAACAGGTTGTGATCAGTGCCTCTAGCAATTTTTTATATGATTTAGTAGCCAGCTGCCGAAAAAATAGATTCACTGAAGAACTTGCTGCTAAAACTTACTTTCTGTTGAAAAGCGAAATAAACAACCAACAAGTTGAATTGGTTGAAGTGTACTACAATGGAACCTACCAAAACCATGATATTCAACGTTTAGACTTAAATAATGGGCGTATTTATTTGTCGAAATTTGAGAACAACTCCTATGTTTCCATGGGTACTAGTACAGGAATTAACTTGCACAAAACCTTTGATTTTAATCTATATTTCCCCGGTTCTCCTTTAGAGTGGAATGGGTTGAAATTGAAAAAGAAATTTGACCTGAGCTTTGTAGAAAAATTTACTGAAAATAACGAAACGATCTATGTAATTGACTTTAAAGAACGAAATGAAGAAGGTAAATTTCACGGCCGCCTTTGGTTGGATTCTACAAATCAATTACTGAAAAAAATACGATTACAAAATGAAGAAGGTGCCAATTCACCCTTTTTAGCTGTTGGAAATGCTGACCAGATCAAAGCCATCAACTTCGACATTACCAAAACCTTTCACCTAATTGACGGAAAAAATACCGTTAAATCAATTGATTTTAATTACACGTTAAATTACCTCCGAAAAAATAAGGAAGAAGTTACAGTTAACACAAAAGCAGCTCTATTCGCATACGATTACAAAAATTTATTTGTTTTACCTTACTTTGAAAAAGACTACCGTTTAAACGATTACCAGGGAATAAACCTAGCACCTTATAACAAGAATTACTGGGATCACAATAGCGAATTCAAACTCATGGCGAATGAGTCTGAAAAGCAACTATTCATTAAAAGCAACACCACTAATTTAATCGACTCGTTTTCGTACGACCCAATTACTAGGCAGATTAGCTTCAGTCAGCCGACCTATCGTAAATGGTCTTTAAAACGAATGAATCTCACTGATATTAAGGACAATTCTTCTGCAAGGAAATACATGAACGTATATTTAAAATACAACCTAGATGTGAAGATATTTATGAATATTGATTAGTTTGGACCGCATAACGATATTCAACTGGTTACTATTTTCGATCCATTTACAAGCTATTCAAATTTTGAAACCAACCCTAACAGCCTCGCTTTTATAAATATGTATTTTGACTTAATAGAAATAGAAAAACGTGAATTGCAAAAACGGATTACACCAAACTTGCCTCTAAAAACCATTGAACGACTTTATGATCAAACGAATTCAGAGATTGTTGAACTATCGAGAGCATTTTTTACTGAAACTGCAGGTGGTACCAATAAAAAAGGCATGACCGATTGGAATGAATACATATATAAACGGTTAAGAATAGATAATTTAGATTTTTTTCAAGTAGAATTCAAGTATTAAACGTGTTCAGTTAATAACTATCAGCACACCTCTACTGTAGTTTATTTTTGGGCGCTACCTTAGAGGCATGAAAGTTCACTTTATAGCCGTTGGAGGCAGCGCCATGCATAACATGGCCATTGCATTGCATAAAAAAGGGTTTAGCGTTTGCGGATCTGATGATGAAATTTTTGAACCATCGAAAAGCAGATTAGCAAAGCACGGTTTATTGCCCACAAAAGAAGGTTGGAACCCTGAACTTATTTCGGCTGAATTAGATGCCATTATTTTAGGAATGCACGCCAAAAAGGATAATCCTGAATTACTGAAAGCACAGGAACTAGGACTTAAAATATATTCTTACCCAGAATATGTTTACGAGCAAGCAAAAGACAAGAAAAGAGTTGTAATTGGAGGCAGCCACGGCAAAACATCGATTACTTCTATGATTCTGCACGTTCTTCAACACCAAAACATTGCTTTCGATTATTTAGTAGGAGCGCAATTAGAAGGGTTTGAAACAATGGTAAGCTTTACCGATGCTCCAATTATGGTTATTGAAGGCGACGAATACCTTTCTTCGCCAATTGATAGAAGACCCAAATTTTTATGGTATAAACCTCAAATTGCTGTGCTCAGCGGAGTAGCTTGGGATCACATTAATGTATTCCCAACTTTTGATAACTATGTAGAGCAGTTTGAATTATTCAGCAAAACAATAGAGCCTGAAGGATTGCTCACCTATTTCTATGGTGATGAAGAATTGAAAAAAATAGCAGATTCTACCAGCGGTATTCGCCTTAGGCCTTACACTACTCCAACTCATAGAATTGAGAACGGAATAACTTCTGTAGGAACAAACTTTGGCTGGTTACCGATAAAAGTGTTTGGAGAACATAACTTGCAAAACATGATGGCTGCATTGAATGTTTGTGTTGAGTTAGGTATTGAAGAACAAGACTTTTACCAAGCAATTCAAAGTTTCAGCGGTGCTGCTAAACGCTTAGAAGAAATTGCAAGAAGTGAAAAAACAGTGGTTTACAAAGATTTTGCACATTCCCCCTCTAAACTAAAAGCCACAAGTGCAGCCGTTAAAAAACAATACGCCGACAAAAAAGTAATTGCCTGTATGGAGTTACACACTTTCAGTAGCTTAAACAAAACATTTCTAAAAGAATATTCAGGTTGTATGAGCGCCACAGATGAAGCGATTGTTTTTTTCAACCCAAAAACAATTCAGCACAAAGGGCTAGAAACCATATCCAAACAAGATGTGGAAGATGCATTCTTGCCATCGAAGGTTACCGTTTACGATGATGCGCAGCTAGTTACAAGCTATTTGAAATCACAGAATCTCGATAACTCAGTCGTTCTATTAATGACTTCTGGGAATTTTGACGGATTGAACCTAAATGAGTTTGCTCAGGAATTGGTTTAAGCCTCGTTTCTTACTTTTCTAACAAAGAATGTTATAAGAGAAGAGTAAAATGTGCCAAGAATAATAAACCCAACTAATGTAATTGTGCTCATGAAGTAAGCAGATAAGAAAAATCTTCCATTTTCTCTATGCTTCAAAACATCGCCTTGATTCGCTCCATTTTTTATAACTATTTGAATTTGAGATTCTAGCTTCATTATCAAATATTCGCTATCAATAAAACTATAATATAAATAAGCAAATGCTGCCATAAGCACAGCATACATTCCTGCAACTTTCATTCCTGCCTTTAAATCAGCCAAGAACGACGTCTTACTTTCATTTAATTGCTTGAAAAGCCTAATTCCTAGAAATATTCCAGTCATCATTATAAAAGGGTTTCCAAAAAAATAAAGATACTCCCATGAGGTAAATTGCCAATGTTGAATAAAAATCAACATTCTTAAAGACATTGAAACGACCAACATCCAAACGACAATAGAGAAATGAGTTTTCATCTACTAGCTATTCATCGACACTAAAAACTCGTCATTATCTTTAGTTCTAGACATTTGACTTTTCAAGAAATCCATAGCCTCAACGGGATTCATATCAGCAATGTGGTTTCTAAGTACCCACATTTTTTGAGTTACAGCTTTGCCTAGAAGTAGATCTTCTTTTCTAGTTGAAGAAGAAACAATATCAATTGCAGGATAAATTCTTCGGTTAGAAATTTTACGATCTAATTGAAGTTCCATGTTACCAGTTCCTTTAAATTCTTCAAAGATAACCTCATCCATCTTAGACCCTGTTTCTGTTAACGCAGTTGCTAAAATAGTTAACGATCCTCCATTTTCAATTTTTCTGGCTGCACCAAAAAATCTTTTTGGCTTGTGCAAAGCATTTGCATCTACACCACCAGAAAGCACCTTACCTGAGGCAGGAGAAACAGTATTATAAGCTCTAGCTAGTCTTGTTATTGAATCCAATAAAATAACCACATCGTGGCCACATTCAGTCATGCGTTTCGCTTTCTCTAACACAATGTTAGCTACCTTTACATGCCTTTCTGCCGGTTCATCAAATGTTGAAGCGATTACCTCGGCATTTACCGAACGTGACATATCAGTTACTTCTTCAGGCCTTTCATCAATTAACAAAATCAATAAATAAACCTCAGGATGATTTGCAGCAATTGCATTGGCTACTTCCTTTAATAAGGTTGTTTTACCAGTTTTAGGCTGTGCTACAATTAGTCCCCTTTGGCCTTTTCCTATCGGAGTAAATAAATCAATTACCCTTGTAGATAAAGATTCTTCTTTATGACCAGAAAGTTTAAATTTTTCTGACGGAAACAATGGAGTTAAGTATTCAAAAGGAACACGGTCTCTTACGAAACTTGGCTCTCTACCGTTTATTTCAATCAATTTAATTAATGGAAAATACTTTTCGCCTTCTTTCGGTGGTCTAACAGTTCCGCGAACCGTATCACCTGTCTTCAGTCCAAAAAGTTTTACTTGAGAAACAGAAACGTAAACATCATCAGGAGAATTCAGATAATTATAATCTGAAGACCTTAAAAAACCATACCCGTCAGGCATCATTTCTAAAACTCCTTCAGCATCTATAATCCCATCAAAGTCATACTCTCGCCTTTTCGGCTTCTGATTTTGATGCTGTGGTTGATTATTTTGATTATTGTTATTGTTGTTGTTATTGCTATTCCCGTTTGGATTCTTAGCGTTTGTATTTTCTGCTTGAGAATTGTTCGAAGCCCTGTTGTTGTTTGAATCGTTTGAATTATTCCTAACATTCTGAGCTTTCCCTTCTTCTTTCTTAGGAGCTTCTTTAGCCTCTACTTTTTCATTATCATCCTTCGTCTCAGAGAATAAATTAGCTTTCTTTTCCGCCTCTATTCTAGGTCTTACCTTTCTTTCAGAAGGGGCTTTTTTGGGATAAGCTACTTTTTTAGGTTCTTCTTTCTTTTCTTCAGGTTTCTCTTCTTTAGAAGCTGCAACTTTAGGAGCCGCTTTTTCTTCCACCTTTTCAGCTTTTGGTGCAGACGTATCTGTTTTTGCTTTAGGAGCTTTTGGTTTTCTAGCAGGTTTAGTGCTAGGTTTTGAAGTCTCTTTGTTTATTGACTTAACAGCATCTGGCTTAACTGCCTGCCGGTCTAAAATCTGATAAACTAGTTCTTCCTTTTTTAATTTTTGGAATTTTTTTACTTCTAATTGCTTTGCAATTTCTTTTAATTCTATAACCGTTTTCTGGTTTAATTGAAGGATGTCGTACATGAAATAATTTGTAATGAGCTTGATTTTAACCAAATCAACTGATAAATTAGGAAAGTTGATTTGTTGTGCCTTGAGGTCTCAAGACATTGCAAGTATACAAATATAAATTGAAGTTTTAGTTTTTCAATTTGTATATGTTTTCAATTATTTCAACAACTTTTAATCCTTCCAAGCTATTTGTAGTAACTGTATTGCTTCCTTGCAAAGCGTCAACTACATTTTGAATAACAAATTGGTGGTTCGCCGCACTACCTTTGTATTTGCCATAATCATTTGGTGGAAGGGTATCTTCTAATATTGGTTGTTCATAATCTGTTATATGACAATATACAATCTCATTCATGTATTGCCCACCTACTTTAACACTTCCCTTTTCTCCAATTATAGATAAGCTGCTCTCCATATTCTGACCATAAACAGCCGTTGAGTAATTAATACTTCCTGCTCCTCCTTTAACAAAATCAAATTGAACGATACCGGAGTCTTCAAACTCTGTAGTATGTTGATGATTAAAATCGTAGAAGTTTGCTTTAATATTTGTGATATCTCCAAAGAGCCAATACATCGTATCTAGGAAATGACTGAATTGAGTAAATAGCGTTCCTCCATCTTTATCTAACTTACCTTTCCAATAAGTTGGCGACCCACCCTGGTAATAATCGTCGTCTCTGTTCCAAAAACAATTAATGTTTGCCATGTAAATTTTTCCTAGAACGCCACTTTCAACTACCTCTTTCAGCCAACGAGAAGGTGGACTATAGCGATTTTGCATGACACAAAATACCCTCTTATTCACTTTTAGCGATTCATGAATAACTTCTTCTGCATCTACTTTAGAAAGTGCCATTGGTTTTTCAATAACTACATGAGAGTTATTCTTCAACGCCATTATTGCCTGAGAAGCATGCAGGTAATTCGGAGTACAAATATTTACAACATCTGACTCAATACCTGAATTAACAAAATCTTCAATGGAATAAAAAACAGGGACGTTAAATTCTGTCATCAATTCATGCTCAATTTCCTTATTGATATCAATTAATGCTACCAATTCCGTATCGGGGTTAATTTTTACCATACTTGCATGGCGCTTACCAATTCTACCGCACCCAACTATTGCAAACGAAATCTTTGAAGACATATCTTGTTTTTTTAATCCGTTGCAATATTAGTATTATTTCAAATGAAAAGTATCTTTGTAGCTAATTCTCATAGATGAACATATTAGTAACAGGAGGAGCAGGGTACATTGGTTCACATACCATAATTGAGCTATTGAACCAAGGATATAAATCAATCTATTCAATTGATAATTACATCAATTCAGACGAAAGTAATTATTCTAAAATTGAAGAAATTACCGGGGAGTCTATTACTTATTTGAACCTAGATTTAAAAAACGTAGACTCCTTAAGGTCATTTTTTAAGGAATACCGTATTGAAACTGTAATTCATTTTGCGGCTCTTAAATCTGTTCCCGACTCTGTTCAAAATCCTGAATTATATTATGACAATAATCTGTTTTCGCTAATCAATTTACTTACGTGTATTAAGGAATTTGGTGTAAAACAATTGATTTTCTCTAGTTCTTGTTCCATCTATGGTAATCCAGAAGTGTTACCTGTTAACGAACAGACACCATTCGGAATAGCTGAATCACCATACGCAACTACAAAGCAAATGGGCGAAATGATACTAAGAGACTTCAGTAAAATAAACCCACAAGTAAAAATTATTTCATTGCGCTATTTTAATCCTGTGGGGGCGCACAAATCTGGGCTAATAGGAGAAGCATTTACCAAACGTCCCAATAACTTGCTACCTATAATTACACAAACGGCAGCTGGACTTAGAACAGAATTAACCGTATTTGGAAGCGACTATAATACGAATGACGGCAGTTGTATTAGAGATTACATACATGTAGTAGACGTGGCAACAGCCCATGTAAAGGCCATAAATTATTTAAGCACGATGGTTGGTGAAAACTTCGATGTCATTAATCTTGGCACAGGAACAGGAACTTCAGTTCTTGAAATGATTCATTCATTTGAGAAAGTAAGCGGAGTAAAATTAAATTATATTTTAGGTGAACGAAGAGTTGGAGATGTCGAAACAATTTACGCGGATAACTCTAAGGCTAAAAAACTGCTAAAATGGAATGCAGAATTCAACATTGACGATATGGTTGATAGTGCTTGGAAATGGCAGCAAAACATGAAGATTTAGCTATGATGATATTTCTCTCCTTTTAATATCGTAAAGCCTCTATACAACTGTTCTAGAAATATTAACCGAACCATTTGATGCGTAAAGGTCATTTTTGACAGCGCAATTTTATGACTTGCTTGCGCGTAAACATCTTTGCTAAATCCAAACGCGCCACCGATTACAAAAACTATTTCTCTGCTTGAGGTATTCAACCCTTTTTGCAAAAAATCGGCAAATCCTTCTGAGTTAAATTGCTTGCCCAATTCATCAAGTAAAATCAAGTTTGTCGAATGATCAATCTTAGCCAAAATCATTTTTCCTTCTTCTTCTTTCAATAGTTCTGGGCTAAGATTTTTCTTTTTCAACTCTAAATATTCAACGCTCACTTTTGCATAATGTAAAAGTCTGTTCAGGTAACCCTCATATAAGTTTTTAATCTGTGAGTCAGTGGTTTTCCCGATGCAAAGAAATCTAATTTTCATTTGTCAAGCTTCTCTAATAAGTTTCAAATATAAGCCTGATTGAAAGCTACAAAAAGTTTAATTTTATACTATGAAAAATTTATTCTTTTCCTTGTTTTTAATCTTTTCTATTCAACTTTTTGCTCAATCCAATAGTGAACTTTCAAATTCATTGAAAACTAAAAATATAGAGCAATTTACTTCATTTTTTAGTGAAACAATCGACCTAAATATTCCAACAGCCAAATCAAATTACAGTGACAACCAAGCCAAAATATTGGTTGAAAAATTTATACACGACGCAGTACTTATTGACTATAATACTCAACACAATGGCGGTGGTAATGGAAGACCACTTTATGAAATTGGCAAACTAACCACAGAAAAAGGAGTTTATAGAACATACATACTTTA
This sequence comes from uncultured Flavobacteriales bacterium, assembly GCA_905479325.1. Classification (GTDB taxonomy): domain Bacteria; phylum Bacteroidota; class Bacteroidia; order Flavobacteriales_E; family Vicingaceae; genus NORP294. The sequence continues at coordinate 75,397 of CAJQLW010000009.1, read as the reverse complement.
TCAGCGAACCGAATCGGAAACGCAAATCATAGAGTTTCGAATAGAAAAAGAATAAAAATTGAAAGAATACACTGACCTTATTAAGCAAGCTCTTGCAGAAGACATTGGAGATGGAGACCACTCAAGTTTATCTTGTATTCCTTCAGATACTACTGGAAAAGCCCATTTATTGGTAAAACAAAATGGTATACTTGCCGGTATTGAAGTTGCATTGGAAGTATTTAGAATTGTAGATAGCAATTTAAAAGTTGAAGTTTTAATTCAAGATGGTGCGAAAGTTAGCGTCGGCGATATTGCATTTGTCGTTAGTGGAAAATCTCAATCCATTCTAATTGCTGAGCGCTTAGCATTAAATTTCATGCAGAGGATGAGCGGAATTGCCACACATACAGCTCATTTAAAAGTTTTAATAGGCCCATTCAAAGCCAAATTGTTAGACACAAGAAAAACCACTCCAAACAACCGAATATTTGAAAAAATGGCAGTTAAAATTGGTGGTGGAGAAAATCATCGATTCGGTTTGTACGATATGGTAATGATTAAAGACAATCATATTGATTACGCAGGAGGAATAAAGGCGGCTATTTCCAAAACGAAAAAATACTTAGCTAACAACAACATTGATATTAGAATTGAAGTAGAGGCTAGAAATTTGAGTGAAGTCGAGACCATTTTAGGAGCTGAAAAAGTAGATCGAATAATGCTCGATAATTTTAGTTATTCTGACCTGACCGAAGCTGTAGCCATGATAGGCAGTTATGCTGAAACTGAAGCCTCTGGTGGAATTACGGAAGAAACCATAGCAGAGTATGCCAAATGTGGCGTAGATTATATAAGTGTTGGAGCGCTCACTCATCAAATCAACAGCTTAGATTTAAGCTTGAAAGCAATTGATTAAATGATTGATCAACTGAAACGCCGTATTCTGACTTCACACTTTGTTAGAAAGACAATTAGGATTTCTAAGATTGTTGTTCTTCCGGGGTTTGACAAACTACCCATCTACTACGTTGCTAAGTTTTTTATTAAAGGAATTAAGGAAGGACTGTTGGATACAAAAGCCTCATCAATGGCTTTTCGTTTTTTCATGGCATTATTTCCAACGTTAATATTCCTACTTACACTGCTGCCTTACATTCCTATTCCAAACTTTAAAACTGAGTTATTGAAGTTATTAGAAGATCTTCTACCAGAGTCAGGATATTTATTTTTGGAAGAGACTGTCATTAAATTAGTAAGCGATACGGATGGAGGATTATTATCTTTCGGATTTCTGTTTGCAATTTTCCTTGCAACAAATGGCATCGACTCAATGTTGCTCGCTTTCGAAGATAGTATTAATACCTCTCATAACAGGAACTTTTTTCACAAGAAATTACTTTCAGTGGAGATATTATTTATTCTTACTATTCTTATTATAATTGCGATAGCCGCCATATTATTCTCTGTCTATTTAGTCAATTTCGTTTTAGAAAAAGGCAGTATCGCTTCCATTTTACTAATTGTTGGTAAATGGATCATTATGGCCGCACTAGGCTTTTTTGCCATTTCCTTTATCTATTACATTGGTGGCAACCGAAAATTAAAATGGCGGTTTTTCTCTGCTGGCTCTACTCTAGCGACTTTAATGGTGCTATTGGTTTCTTTTGGTTTTGGCTATTACGTAGATAACTTTGCTAACTACGATAAAATTTACGGTTCAATTGGAACAATAATAGTAATCATGCTATGGATTTACTTCAATTCGTACGTTTTACTCGTTGGCTTTGAACTTAATGCAAGCATACAACAAGCCGGAAGTGCTAAAGCATTAGAAGATACTTTAGAGAAAGAGGAAGGAATTATTTAAGGAGCCCTATTTTTCGAAGATTGACATTTATGATTTGATTTATATCTTCAGATATTTTGAAATAATAGATTGGAATCCCAAAACAAGCACAAACAATCATTGATCGATAAATGGTATCTAAATAAATGTTACTTAAATGGGGAAGAAGGTTTCCTATCACAAAAGAGACAGTTAAAATTATGACAAGCTTAACTGTATTTGGGCTAAATGGATGTATACCAAGTTTTCTAAAAATATAATAAGACCTTATAACGTTAAATAGAACCAATGAAATTGTTGTCGCCAATGCAGCCCCTTCAATTCCCATCCACCTAATCATAACCCAATTTGATATAAAAGTAAATACAACCAAAACAAAAGAGCTGTAGCTATCAAATCTGTAATATTTTGTAATATTTATAATTTGATTGTTCACTCCAAAAAGTAAATTGAGTACTCTACTGAGACCCAGTAAAAAGAAAACCCACTTTCCTTCTACATATACGTCTCTCTGGAGCTGAAAAAAGTTATCTATACTTGCCCAAGTTAAAACAAAAATTGCACCTCCAATTAAGAATTGATTTATTGCTGTTTTTTTATACAAAATATCTATTTCAGAAATATTTTTCTTCTTCCAACTATGAGATAATAAAGGAAGTGTAATATTTGCAATTGCAACTGCCGGAACCATAATTAAAACTGTCAAAAATAAAGAGTTAGTATAAATTGCAGCTGCAGTTAAGCCTAGGTAATGCCAAACCATTAAAGCGTCAACCTTTGTAACTAGAATCGACGAAAAGTTAGAAAGAATAGAGAATAAACTATAGTTGTAAAAAACCTTTCTAAGTCTTTTATTAAAAAACTTGAAGTCCAATTTAAAGCTAAGAAATCCCCTATTACCTAAATAAACTAAATAAATTATTGAGTTCAGAAAATAACTTACAACAAAAGCAACCACAAAGCCATGAAAGTCTATTATTTTGAAAAAGTAGGCTAGAATGGTCACAGTAATTAATACCCTATGAATTACATTTTTCACCAATGCTGCCAAAACAGTATTAGACCTAGCTTGTAGATAGCTTTCTAAAATACCATTCATTAAAAGCATAAACGACAGCGGGAAAATTGCCCAATAATAATCTGAGAAGAATTTTGAATCGGAATTATATGAACTTAGTAAATCAGTTTTAAAATACATCAAACCAAGAGCAATTATTCCGAATCCCACTATAGAAGTTAACAAACTAATAGATAGTAATCCCCGATCTGAATTAGTATTATTTTGGAAAAATGGGAAAAACTTAACCATCCCTTTAAATACACCTAGATTCGCAAATTGAGAATATACTACCGCAATATCGAGTAACACATTTCTTAACCCTAACTCATCAGGCGTAAGCCATCGGTTCATAAAAATAGCAACATTTAGAAAGCCTAATAGCACTCCTAAATAACTTAAGACTGCTGAAATTGACGCTTGTTTAGCTACTATACCCAAAATCTCTTATTTGTCTTCTGATAAAAAAACTGCAATGTGTTGCATTACTCTCTTTGCTGCATTTCCATCTGTAGCATGAAAAAACCTTGTGATAAACCGTTCATATGCAGACCTATTTACTTCTAACTTATTTTGCTTGAAGCGAGATATTAGTTCAACTCGATTGTTGATTTGAATTCCTATTCCTTCCTTTATGTACCCTACCATATCTTCATTCAAATAATCTAAAACGACAATTGGTTTAAAATATTCTACAAACTCCGCCCCAACAGTTGAATATGCCGTAATAAGAATGTCACTCGAATCAAAATGATCTTCAATCCTTACGTTTCGTTCTACAGTGTAGTTGCGAAATCCAACTTCTTCCGAAACCTTGTGAAAATAAGAATCATCCTTCTCATTCGGATGTGGTCGCAGAACAAGTTTATAGTTAAGCACATCGTCTAGCTCTTTAAAGCATAGAAATACATCTCTCAAATATTGCTTTCTTAGTGTTTCATTTGGAATTGGTTGAGTTGCAAACAGCACTTGAGTGTATTCTTTCGCCTCTTCTTTATTGCTTCTAGTAATGGGCGTTTTTCGCAGACTTCCTACAGCCTTTACTTCACTTTCCTTGTATCCACCATATCTTAACAACACCTCATTATAATATTCACCCCATGTAAATGTAATATCGGGCAAAACCGGTGGATGATTATATTTACCAAAGGTGTAGGCAAAATGGTTTTCATAAATTGCTCCATGTTGTATGGCAAATATTTTCACAGAGGTTTTCTTCGCTGCATACATAATTACCTTCTGCTGCGGACTATTCTCATCACTTAGAACAATTGACTCAATACCAGACCTCTCAAAGTAATTTTTAAAAGACAAAAACCTTAGAAACATGATAGAAAAATAGGTTCTCTTCGATTTCAAGTGATTCAAGATTTCTTGTTCAAAATGAGTTATCGGAGTCTTCTCTATCTCTGAGAAAATAGACCTCAGAGAAGTATTGAACGCGTTCAGTTGAACCCATGTTTTTGGCGAACAAACTGTTCGAAAAAATAGTTTATCAGAGTTTTGAAAAGTTGACAATTTAGATCGCTTGGGTAAGGGACGTTTTAAGTCAAGGAGTGAACGAATTTTAATAATAGGATAATTCTTACTCAAGTCTCCAAACAACTCTTGCGCTGAAAAATTTGTACCACCTTCGTTATGAATTAGCACATTTCCAATCAAAAACTTCTCACGTGAAAAGGCATTTAAAACAATAAAAAGCAATTCATTTAAAGCTCTAAAAAACAATTTCAACTTCGATTTTTTTTGCTTTGGTTTAACAATCTTACCCGTAGGATAAGTAGTTAGAAAGTCCTTTTCAAAAATAGCTTTCTTTTGCTTTTCAATGAATTGAAAGTTGATCCTAAAGTGCTCTAAAAACCAAATATTAATTCCAAAATTAGCCTCTAACCTTAAAAAGTGTGAATCTAACTTGTTGTAAAACCCAACAATTTGCTCAATCGTTTTTGCCTTACTCAACTCCTCTTTGCTTTTATCAATTTGAAAGAGAGATACAGCTAATTTTTCATTCTCTTCAGAAGAAAAAATCAAATCATGTTTGAACGCTGCAATGGTTTCATCGTTAACCTCTCCATCAATAAATATTGCTCTTAAATTTCGCTTCAAATGAGTTGATATTTAAGGATAAAATTACTTCTCTTTTTATAGTTATACCTGATTAAATTCATGTAAAAACATATCTTTGAATAATAATAGATTTTATGAGAAAAACCATCGCGTTTATACCGGCAAGAGGAGGAAGTAAATCAATTAAAGGTAAAAATATTAAACCTTTTTTTGGCAAACCACTAATTCATTGGAATATCAATGAATTAGTAGCAATTGATGACATTGATGAGATAATTGTAGCTACAGATAGTGAAGAGATTGCCAAAACAGCATCAATCGCTAACAAAGTTAAAGTTTACAGAAGAAGTGAGGAAAATGCGAAAGATGGATCATCTACAGAATCAGTGATGCTTGAGTACATTGAGAGGGAAAAATTAGACCCTGAAACCACCTTTATCTTGGTGCAGGCAACATCTCCATTTACGAAGCGGAGTGATTTTGAAGAGGGTTTAGCCATGTATAATAGCACTGAATTTGACTCCATTTTGGCTGTTGTACCTTTTAAAAGATTGGTATGGTCAGAAGCTAAAAAACCACTAACCTTCGAGCTAGATAAAAGACAAAGACGGCAAGATTTTGACACGTATTATCTCGAAAATGGTGCATTTTACGTTAACTCAGTAAAAAATATTGTAGAGAACAAAAGCAGAATATCAGGAAAGTTTGGTTTCCACATTATGCCTGAACACACCGCTTTAGAAATGGATGAACCCCTTGATTGGGAGTTTGGAGAAATTCAAATGAAACATTTGATTCAAAATAAAGAATTTGTTCCTACTACAATTTAAAAGTTATGAATTTCAACAAAACAATACAGATTGCAGACAAGGTTTTAGAACAGAATGGCAAAACATTCATTATTGCTGAAGCCGGTGTGAACCATGGCGGTGACATGAATTTGGCCAAGAAGCTGGTTGACTTAGCAGTAGAGGCCGGAGTTGATGCAGTTAAATTTCAAGCTTTTCGGACGAGTGACTTAATCATTGACAATGTAGAAAAAGCTCCATACCAAACTAAAACAACTAGCAAAACAGAGTCGCAAACTGATATGCTTAAAAAGCTAGAGCTAAAAAAAGAGCAATACATAGAGTTGAAAGAGTATTGTGAATCGAAAAATATCATTTTTTTAATTACACCGTTCGACGAAACGAGTCTACTTGAACTTGAAGAAATTGGAGTTGTAGCATACAAAGTAGCATCAACAGACACTACTAATTTGCCTTTTTTGAAAAAAATTGCACAAACCCAAAAGCCGGTTTTTCTTTCAACAGGAATGACATACCTGAACGAAATTCAAGCAGCATTAGAAGAAATGCATGTATACAACAAAAACATTGTTTTAATGCAATGCACGGCCAACTACCCAATTAGTGACGACGAGGCGAACTTAAACGTAATTAAAACTTTCCAAAATAACTTTGATATACTAGTAGGATATTCTGACCATTCGATTGGAATTGGCGCAGCGCCATATGCAATCCCAATGGGAGTTTGTATGATTGAGAAACACTTCACAATAAATAAAGAAGACGAGGGACCAGATCACTTAGCGTCTTTAGATCCTGAAGAGTTAAAGCAATTGGTTGTAGAAGTAAGAAGAATTGAGCATTATTTAGGCTCGTTTGACAAAGTACCAACCGCTTCAGAGATGAACACAAGGAAATCATTGCAAAAAAACCTCGTTGCCAAAACACGAATTTTAGAAGGGGAGATTTTATCTGAATCAAACGTTATTGCAAAACGAACCGGGGGGGAAGGAATTTCACCTATTGACTACAAACAAGTGTTTGGGCAGAAAGCAAACAAATCTTTTAACACAAACGAAATCATTACGCTATGAATTCAGTAGCGATAATTGGTGCAGGAGGACACACAAGAACCTTAATAAACATCCTAGAATTAGTATCAATTAAACTAATTGGGATTTACGATGAATCTGTCCGCTCTGATGGCGAAAAAATAGTAGGTTACCCTGTTTTTAAATTGTCAGAGTTACCTCCAGAAGTTAAAGTCATAATTAGCAAAGGTGATGTTGAAGGTAAATTGAAATATTTGAACCTTTATTTCGATAGATTATTTGACCACAACATTATACACCCCAACGCCAATATAGAAACCAAGAATATTGGTACAGCAAATCAGATATCTTCAAACAGTTACCTCACTCCTACTTCTCGTATAGGCAATCACAATATTATCTACTCAGGAACCATGGTAGAACATGAGGCTTCAATTGGGAACAATACAATAATTACTGTGAATGTCTCTATTTGTGGACGAGTTAAAATTGGAGATAATTGTTTCATTGGGGCCGGTGCTGTAGTGCTTCCAAATATTTCCATTTGTGACAATGTAGTTCTTGGAGCAGGCGCTGTGGTAACCAAAAATATTGATACGCCAGGAACCTATGTTGGAATACCCGCTAAAAAGCTAGACAAATGATATACGTTTCAAGCTCATGCGTTAAAGCCAATGCTATTGAAGATGCAGTTAAATTACTAGTTAACCAAGGATTTACAAACATTGAACTTTCTGGAGGAACCAAGTACGACGAAAATGCATTAGCTAAGCTGATAGATTTGAAAAAAGAGTTTAACATCAATTTCCTACTTCATAATTATTTCCCTACCCCAGAAACTCCATTTGTTCTGAATCTAGCCTCTTTACAACCTGAAATTTCAAACTACAGTCTTGAACATATTAAAAAAGCAATCGATTGGTCGGTAGCATTAGGGGCTGATAAATATGCCTTCCATGCCGGTTTCTTACTCAATATTCCGTTAAAGCAAATTGGCAAAAAAATTGAAAAAGTTGAATTGTTTGACCAAACAAGATCAATCAAGCAATTCGAAATAAACTTAGAGAAAGTATTGGTATACAACAACAATAGAATAAAACTGTATGTAGAAAATAATGTTTTATCAGAAGCGAATTATAAATCGTTCAACAATACAGATCCATTCTTTTTTACTTCAAGCAAAAACCTTGACCACTTTACCCGACCAAAGAATATAGGCGTCTTACTTGATGCTGCTCACTTAAAAGTAAGCTGCAACACTCTTGCACTTAATTTTGAGGAAGAGTTTGAAAAATTATATTCACAAACTGATTACTTTCACATAAGTGATAATGATGGTAAAAGTGATACTAACCTAGAGCTGAAAGATGGTTCCGAATTGTTTGGCGTAATAGAAAAGTATTGGCAGCCAAACAAAGCAGTAACCATTGAAGTATACTCAGGAATGGATGCAATAAAAAGTACGTACAGAGTTCTTGAAAAATTAAATAAGTGCAATGAATAAATCAAAATGTAAAGTTGGCTCGAACCTAAGAGTTCTGTTAGAAGCCATAAATGAAGTACCGTATGGCACTGCCTTTATTGAAGATGGTAACAATAAACTCGTTGGTATAGTAACTGACGGTGACTTTAGACGACTATTGTTAAACGGAAAAGGGTTAGAAGATTTATTACTTCAGGAGGATTTAGGGGATTTCGTTTCTGCTAAAGAGGGAGAAAATTTTGATGAGTTACTAAAAAAGACCAACAATAAAATCAACATAATACCAATAGTTAATTCTAGCAATGAACTAATTGATTATTTCGAGTTTAAGCATAAAACAAAATTTACACCAGTTGCCGAGCCAACACTGGAAAACAAAGAATTAGAGTATCTACTCGATGCATTTTCATCTACATGGATTTCGAGCAGAGGAAAATACATTGATCGCTTTGAAGAAGAATTCTCGGAGTTCTGCAATGTAAAACATGGAGTAGCAACTTCTAACGGAACTGTTGCTATTCATCTGGCACTAGTAGCATTAGGTATAGGCCCCGGCGACGAAGTAATTGTACCTGATTTAACATTTGCCGCTACCATAAATGCGGTCCTATATGCAAACGCTACTCCAGTTATTGTAGATATAGATCCTATTACATGGACCATATTTCCGGAAGAAATTGAAAAAGCGATTACCTCAAAAACCAAAGCAATCATTCCTGTTCATGTTTATGGGCAAGCGTGTGAAATGGATAAAATAATGGATATTGCCCAAAAGCATAACCTTAAAGTGATAGAGGATTGTGCAGAAGCTCATGGCGCAGAATTTAAAGGTCAGCGAGTTGGAAGTTTCGGAGATATAGCTACTTTCTCCTTTTTTGCAAATAAAATAATAACCACAGGTGAAGGTGGTATGTGCGTAACTAACTCTAAGGAGTTAGACACTACAATGAGGAAACTCAGAGATCATGGAATGAGCAAAGAAAAGCGTTATTGGCACGATGATATTGGATTCAATTACAGAATGACTAACCTACAAGCAGCAATCGGCTGCGCACAGTTGGAAAAAATTGAATGGATTTTAGACCGAAATGACCAAATTGAGAAAGACTACATTAAACACCTCGATCACTTAAACTTGTTTCAATGGCAAAAAACATATAGGCAAAATAGAAAGGTGGTTTGGCTTATGAGTTGCACAACTGATAAACGAGAGCAAGTAATGGCACGTTTAACTTCAAACAACATTGATGTTAGACCATTCTTTTATTGCTTATCGGAAATGCCAGTGTACAGCAAGTACTTATTCTCAAATAAAAATGCACTAATAATATCTAAAATAGGATTAAACCTACCTACTGTAAAAGATATTGATTACAAAAGAATAGCTAGTATTTTATCGGATCTGTAAATTACCTCGGCCAAATGTTTCTGCTAAAATCTATTATTATTGCATTGCATCAATAATAATGCTAATTTTTGAAAAAATGTATCTAAACAGGCTTCAATACCATGTTGTTTAATTCCATCGATTTTGCAATATTTTTACCAATTGTGTTTGTCGCCTATTGGTTTCTAACTAATAAAAGCCTAAGGTCACAAAACCTTTTAATTGTTGCCGCTAGCTATCTATTTTATGGCTGGTGGGATTGGACTTTTTTGCTGCTTATTTTATTAAGTACAGTTGTCGATTTTACAATTGGCCTTAAACTAAAGAAAGAAAAGTCCCCGCTCTACCGGAGAGTTTATCTTTGGACAAGTATAGCTGTAAATCTTGGATTGTTAGGAGTATTTAAATATTACAACTTCTTTATTGACAACTTTATACAAGCATTCACTTTAATCGGCGTAGAGTTTAGTGTCAGTTCTCTAGATTTAATACTACCAGTTGGAATTAGTTTTTACTCATTCCAAACCTTAAGTTATACAATTGATGTTTACAATAAAAAACTAAATCCTACTACTGATTTTGTTTCATTTGCTGCATTTGTGAGTTTTTTCCCTCAACTTGTTGCAGGCCCAATTGAAAGAGCAACAAACTTGATCCCTCAATTTTTATCTAATAGGAAATTCAGCTATCCCGAAGCTTCTAGTGGAATGAGACAAATTTTATGGGGATTATTCAAGAAAGTTGTAATCGCCGATAACTGTGCCCTATTTGCCAATCAAATTTTTGATAACCCCGAATTATATGATGGCAGTACATTGTTTTTAGGGGCGTTATTTTTTACATTCCAAATCTATTGCGATTTCTCAGGATATTCTGATATTGCTATTGGTACGGCGAGATTATTTGGTTTTAATTTAATGAAAAACTTTGCTTTTCCTTATTTTTCTAGAGATATCGCTGAATTTTGGAGAAGATGGCATATCTCATTGTCTACTTGGTTTAGAGATTACGTATACATCCCTCTAGGAGGAAGTCAAGGAAGCAAATCAAAAAAAATCAGAAATATCTTCATCATATTCTTAGTGAGTGGATTCTGGCATGGTGCCAGTTGGAATTTTATATTATGGGGAGCCTTAAATGCATTTTTATTTCTTCCCTTATTACTAATGAAACAGAATAGAAATAACATTGAGGTTGTCGCCTTAAATAGAGTGCTACCCAACTACCGAGAATTTTTTCAAATACTAGTCACATTCTCCTTGGTGGTCATCGCTTGGATATTTTTTAGAGCAAAAGACTTGAACGATACTTTTCTAATCATTAACAACATTTTCTCATCTTCATTCTTTACGATACCAAGTATTTTAACTCCCAAAATAAAAATGATTTATACCTTGGGCTTAATATGCTTTTTAATCATTGTCGAATGGATTCACAGAGATAAAGAGTTTGGCTTAGAAATTCGTCATTATTCTAAACCTATTCGATGGATAGTTTATACTGCTGTTCTTTTGTTAATTATTACATTCGGATATTTTGGAGAAAGTGAATTTATATATTTTCAATTCTAAATGAGCAAATTTTTAAAAAACACCTTCCTTTTTAGTCTAATTGTTCTAATTATACACCTTCTATTTTCATTTTGTGCTAATTCGTATATAGATGATTATTATGGAAAATTGTCTAATGGCCACAAAAACAGTCTTGTTATTGGAACATCTAGAGCTCTGCAGGGCATTGTTCCTTCGATAGTTGATTCCACTATAGGCATACAAGAGCCAAAGCTTTACAATTTTGCTTTTACATTATCTTCATCTCCATTTGGTAAGGTGTATTATGATGCAATTGCAAAAAAAATATCGTCGGAGCAAGCCGGTAAGTACTCAATTATTTCGATTGACCCTTGGTCTATTAGCGAGAACCAATTTTTATATTCAATAGAAAAATTAGATCACTCAAGTGTTTTGTTTCAGCTAGACAATGTTACTTCGCATCCTAATTTTGAATATTTATATGACAAATACCCTGATGGGTGGGGTAATATTATCATGAAAAGAGCAGAAACCAGTTTACTCATCAAAAATGCTAAAAAATTAAATAAAAACTTCGCCGGTTCATTTTCATTTATTAATCAAGATGGTTACTTAAAGGTTTACGCATCTTTAGATGAAAATGTTGTAGCAAAAAAGACATCTGAAAAATTAAAGTTATACCAAGAACTAGCAGATAGCAGTAAAGTTTCTGAACACAGAATGAGTTTCTTATTAAAGATAATAAGCTTGTTAAAAAAACAAGGTGACGTGTATTTGGTAAGATTACCCGTACACGAGGAGATGTTGCAAATTGAACAAAATTATATGCCTGATTTTGATATCATCATGACTGAAGCCATTTCATTAAGTAATGGGTTTTATGACATGACTAATTTGGACCATAATTTTAAATTTACTGATGGAAATCATTTAGAAAAATCATCATCCAAAATAGTATCAATGAAAATAGGAAAATGGATCAAGACATTAAATAAACAAGCAGCATTCAATTGAAAAAAGTTTTAATCATATCTTATTACTGGCCTCCAAGTGGCGGAGCCGGTGTGCAACGGTGGTTAAAACTTTCTAAATACCTCGCTAAGAGCAATGTAGAAGTACACATCTTAACGGTAGACCCAAAAAAAGCAAGCTACACATCTATTGATAATTCCTTAACTCAGGACATTCATCCTAAGATAATTGTACACTACTCTGATAGTTTTGAAATAATAAATTACTATTCTAAATTAGCGGGAAAAAAGAACGTTCCTACCGCAGGTTTTTCAAACGTAAACAATAGCAGCGTTATCCAAAAAGCCGTAAATGCCCTGCGCAGTAACCTATTCATTCCTGACCCAAGGAAAGGCTGGAAAAAATATGCGGTAAAGAAAGCGATTGAGATTATCAAAGAATATTCGATACACTCTATAATTACAACTAGTCCTCCGCATTCAACACAGTTAATAGGGCTAGAGCTAAAAAAGAGGCTATCCATAAATTGGATTGTTGACTTCAGAGACCCTTGGACAGACATTTACTATTATAAACTTTTAAGACATACTGCCATTTCAGCTAAAATAGATCAAAAACTAGAAAAAAAAGTTATTGAACAAAGTGATCGTATTATTACCGTTAGTAATGGTTTTAAATCAATATTCTTAAACAAAACAGAAAAAGTTAAAGAAGAAAAATTTTCGGTAATACCGAATGGTTTCGATCCCGATGATTTTAAAGAAAAAAGTAAAACACAATCGTCTATAGAACAGTTTATAATCTGCTATACAGGAACCATGTCAACGCAATACAATCCCTTCATTTTCTTTGATGCGTTAAATGATTGCAAAAAGGATAACATCCTGCTTCAAATTGTCGGAACAACTTCAGCTGAAATAAAAAAATACATTGAGCAACTTAAGTTAAACGTCGAATATGTTGAGACAGTTCCACATGAACAAGTTTCTAAAATTCAGCAACAATCAGATTTATTGCTTCTGGTTATTCCTGATGTAAAATTATCAGAAGGAATAACGCCCGGTAAGCTATTTGAATACATGGCATCCGGTAACCAAACAATTGCTTTAGGTCCTGAAAACAGTGATGTTAATCAAATTTTAAAAGAATGCAATGCCGGCAAAACATTCGACAGAAATGATAAGTCTAAAATAACAGACTATATTTTTAACTTAATCACGCGTAAAGTAGAATCAAACTACCCTAAAATTGATAGTGTTGCACTGTCTCATTATTCCAGAAAAAATCAAGCAGAACAAATTAGGCAACTTCTTTAGCTTTCTTTCCTTTTATTGTATAGTACAATGCCCCAATCACCAACAGCACAATTACAATCGAGCTAATTAAGCTTATTGTTTCTCCTATTCTATACGAAGATGGGTTAAACTTAAACACAATCTCACCTGAACCTGCTGGCAAACTCATTCCCCTCAAAATATAGTTGACCTTGTAGAAATCTGATTCTTCTCCGTTTACAAAGGCTTTCCAACCATTTTTATAATATGTTTCAGAGAATATAACAAATCGTTCTTGAGTAGTTTGATAGTTATATTTTAGCTCATTTGGCAAATAAGAGGTTAACGAAATTTGGTCGCTTGTATTTGCAGAATACACATTTTTAACTTTAGCATTTTCTGAATTTTGCAGAACTGCTGTAGTTTTAGGGTTGATGTTTAATAGTGTAGTTATTTCATCATTAGCGGAATTAACAACACGAACAGAATCAACAAACCAAGCATTTCCATTTCGATTAAAATTTTCAACAAAAGTTAATTGTTGACCTTGTTGTGTGTTTACTGCACCTATAACATATTTAGCATTCAACATATTAGTTATACTCATTTGCGGCAAGTACCGTTGAACAAGATCTGATCCACCTTGGGCAAATGCCTGTCTCAACTGAAAGTGCTCGGCACCAAGTCTAAAATCAATTAGTTCTTGATATTTTTTCATTTTAGCCGCATGATAGCCACCAAGAGTTTTATGAAAATAAGCGGTGCCTGCGTCCTCGTCTAACCTCGACGAAGTGTTTAATACTCTATAATGAGTATTTCTCATAAGGGTAGTAAATTGAAGCTTTTCCAGTTCTAATCTAGTTAATCTTCTCTTATCCTCTTTTTCATCAGCAACTCTCTTATTAATTGCCTCAGAAATTTTTGGATTCAAGCTCAACTCCCTTTGCAATATGGCATTGTCAACACCACTCGCTTGGTATGGTGATTTACTAATTTCAGGTAACTCGTATTTCTCGTATTTATCCTTTGAATTTCTGCCCGCACCTGCTACGGTGTCATTGTTGAAGTACCTCTTGTCAACAGACCATAAATCTGCAATAATCAATACTCCAACTGCTGCAATAAATATGGTTTTATTTACCTTATTGTATAAAAATAACCCCATTAACAAGAATAAGCCAAGCACAAATTGTATCGAACGCAATACATCTGATTTTACAATGTCAACCCTATAATCAACCAATTGACTTATGCCTACTTCTATTGCGCTTTTTTGAGTCGCATTTTGGCTTATTTGCTGAGCGAACAAGGCTTCCTCTTTATCACTTGTAAAATCTAAGAATGAATCCGGAGTAACCCAAAGAATTAACAAAACGGCAATCACAGCTCCACAAATGGTAAACAGTTTTTTCTTCTGTTCCAATATGGATTCTTTGTTTTGAAACAACTCAGATAAAAATAAAACGGCAAATACAGGTAAGGTAAATTCTACCACTACCAATAACATTGCAACTGCCCTGAATTTGTTGTATCCGGGAACATAGTCAATAAAAAACTCAGTAAAACCCATGAAATTTTTACCCCAAGAAAGCAACAAAGCCAATATGGTAATAATACCCAACGAATAAATCAACCGATCCTTCACAAAAAACAAAGCCAGAATGGCAAGCACAAAAACGATAATTCCAATATAAACCGGCCCTGATGTAAAAGGTTGGTTACCCCAATAAGTGTTAATTACATTTTGATTATTCTGATATTGAGACACTAAGAAATTAAAAAAAGTAGGGTTTTCTCTTCTCAATCGTTCTACTTCTTTCTCAGACCCAATAATTGCACCTGAACCGCCGCCTTTCACATCCGATAAGAATAAAGATAAACTCTCTTCTTTGCCATAACTCCATTGAGTAATATAATCTTTATCTAACCCTGTGCTCTTAATGGCATCATTCGGTGTACCATCTGGTTGAATCGTTAATTCAGATTTACTTCTAGTTGAAGACTTAGAATATTCATAAGTAGTAAGAAGGTTGCCAACATTGGCTCCTAAACCTAGTATTGCTGCAAACAATAAAAGAGTTGACCGTTTAAAAAATAACCCAACATTTTTCTCCTTAGCATATGAAATCAAATTAACAACAACAATTCCCAAGATAATCATCCCTGAATAATAGGTAATTTGAAAGTGATTGGCGAATAATTCCAATCCTACAAAAATTGCTGTTAACAAGAAACCCAAAAGCTCTTTACCTCTGTACATGGTTATTAATCCTGCTAGCATTGGCGGAACATAGGCAATTGCTAAAGCTTTAGTGTTGTGCCCCGCCTCCAGAATAATAATAAAATAAGATGAAAATCCGTACGCTATTGCTCCAACCGCTGAAATTAATGGGTTAATTCTAAGTGATAAGGAAAAAATGAAAAAGCCAATCATATAGGCAAAAACAATACCTACAGGATGAGGAATACCTTGTGTAATTGCCTTGCTAATATATTGCAATAAATTATTGGGAAACTCGGTTGACACTTGAAAAGTAGGCATACCTGAAAACATGTTACCCAACCAAAGTGGCTCTTCATCTAAAACAGCCCGGTGGTCCCGAATTTCTTGAGCCATTCCTTTACTCAGCTTAATATCTGATTGTTTTATTCGATACCCTTCAATAACAGGATAAAAATAAACTGCAGCAAGAACTAAAAAGCCAACTACTATTCCAATATAAGGAAGAACTTTTTTAAAATCAATCTTTTCCATAACTAGGTATTACTCTACTTCTTCATAATCTACATACTCACCAAGAGTATCTTTTTTCTCATTTGAATCTTTTTTAGGTTCAGCAGAGCTTTGATTATGATTCGTTGTGTTAGAATTTGTTTGATGAAACTTTTCTTGCTGCTTTTGCATAAACTTTTTCAATAAAAAAGGAAGTAGCAGTTTAAACAAATACTTAACTGCATAGTAAACCAAGACAATTATTAAAATTGTCCTTAAAAAAGTTACAGGCCCCGCTTCAAAAATCATTATTACTTGCTAAGGTACAAGTTTCTTTCAGAATATATCTCTCTAAAAAACGGGTCTTTTAGATCTTTTATGAATTGAATTGCTTCTCCCGTCGATTTCATTTCAGGACCTAATTCCTTATTTACATTTGGAAACTTATCGAACGAGAAAACAGGGATCTTTATCGCATAACCTTCTTTATGAGGATTAAATGTAAAATCTTTCAGTTTGGCACCTAACATTACCTTAGTAGCATAGTTTACATATGGTTCTCGGTAAGCTTTTGATATAAAAGGAACGGTCCTTGATGCTCTTGGATTTGCTTCAATAATGTAAACCTCTTCGTTCTTAATGGCAAATTGAATATTAATCAATCCTTGCGTTCTCAACGCTAACGCTATTTTTCGCGTATACTCCTCAATTTTTGACAGAACATGATCGCTTAAATCGAATGAGGGAAGAACTGCATATGAGTCGCCTGAATGAATTCCTGCTGGCTCGATATGTTCCATTATTCCTACTATGTGAACATCCTCACCATCACATATTGCATCTGCTTCTGCTTCAATCGCTCCTGATAAGAAATGATCTAATAATATCTTATTTCCAGGCAGGTCCTTCATGATATCTATAACATGCTCTTCCAATTCTGTCTCGTTAATCACAATCTTCATTCCCTGTCCTCCAAGAACATAAGAAGGTCGAACTAATAACGGGAAGCCTATTTCCTTGCTCAATTCTAATGCCTCATCGGCTGTTTCAATTGAACCATATTTCGGATAGGGAATGTCGTTCGCTTTCAATAAATCCGAGAAACTTCCTCTATCCTCAGCTAAATCTAACGCTTGATAACTCGTTCCAATAATCTTTATTCCATATCGATCAAGTTTTTCAGCCAATTTCAAGGCTGTTTGGCCTCCAAGCTGAACGATTACACCTTCCGGTTTCTCATGCTTAATGATATCGTATATATGTTCCCAAAAAACAGGCTCAAAGTAGAGTTTATCGGCAGTATCAAAATCGGTACTCACCGTTTCTGGGTTACAATTAATCATAATTGTTTCATAGCCCATTTCTTTAGCTGCCATTATACCATGTACACAGCAATAGTCGAATTCAATTCCTTGCCCAATTCTATTTGGACCTGAACCTAAAACAATAATCTTCTTCTTGTCAGAAACAATTGACTCATTTTCATCTTCGAATGTACTGTAGTAATAAGGTGTTTTAGCTTCAAATTCAGCAGCACAAGTATCTACTAACTTATACACTCTGTTAATTTTATACTCCTCTCTTAACGAATACACTTCACTCTCTAAACAATTCAACAGGTGTGCAATTTGGCGATCGGCATACCCTTTTTGTTTCGCTTCCATCAGTAAATCCTTTGGCAAATCTTTCAAAGAAAACCGCTGAATTTCAACTTCTAGAGCTATTAACTCTTCAATTTGCTTTAAAAACCACATGTCAATTAATGTCGCTTTATAAATTGTAGAAAGAGGAATACCCAATTTAATTGCATCGTATAAGTGAAACAGTCTATTCCAACTTGGATTTTTTAAACTGTGTAGAATCTGCTCTTGATTTTTAAGTTCCTTTCCGTCTGCTCCTAAACCATTTCTTTTAATCTCCAAGGATTGCGTTGCCTTTTGCAATGCCTCTTGGAAAGAACGACCAATGCCCATTACTTCACCTACGGATTTCATCTGAAGTCCAAGTGTTTTTTCGGGACTGTCAAACTTGTCAAAGTTCCATCGAGGAATTTTAACAATAACATAATCCAATGTTGGTTCATGATAAGCAGAAGTCGTTTTTGTAATTTGATTTTTCAACTCATCTAAATGATAACCGATTGCCAATTTAGCGGCAATTTTAGCAATTGGATACCCTGTTGCTTTTGACGCCAACGCTGAAGAACGAGATACTCTTGGATTAATCTCAATCGCAATTATATCTTCTTTCTCATCATTACTTACAGCGAATTGAACATTACAGCCCCCTGCAAAGTCGCCAATGGAACGCATCATATGAATGGCCATATCACGCATTTTTTGATACGTTGTGTCTGACAAGGTCATTGCAGGAGCAACCGTTATAGAATCTCCCGTATGGATTCCCATAGGATCCATATTCTCAATGGAACAAATAATAATTACATTATCGTTTGAATCTCTTAGTAACTCCAGCTCATATTCTTTCCAACCCAATACAGCTTTATCAATCATTACTTCGTGAATGGGCGAGGCATGAAGACCTCTTGTAAGAAGCTTGTCAAATTCTTCTGCCGTATGAACGAAAGACGCTCCCGTTCCCCCCAAAGTAAATGAAGGGCGTATTACAAGTGGAAAGCCAATTTCCTGAGCAAAATTTTTGCCTTCTAAAAATGAGTTTGCTTTCTTTTGTGGAGCCATACCTACTCCTATTTTGAGCATCAACTCCCTGAATTTCTCTCTATCTTCAGTTATGTTTATGGCATCAATATCTACACCAACCATTCTAACGCCGAACTTCTCCCACAATCCTAATTCATCACACTCTATTGCCAAATTCAATGCCGTCTGACCTCCCATTGTTGGCAGTACCGTATCAATATCCGGATGTTCGGTTAAGATTTTCTCTATTGATTTTGCATTTAACGGCTCCAAATAAACATGATCTGCCATAACAGGGTCTGTCATTATGGTTGCAGGGTTTGAGTTAATCAAACTCACTTTAATTCCCTCTTCCCGAAGTGAACGCGCTGCTTGTGAACCTGAATAATCAAATTCACATGCTTGACCGATAACGATTGGACCACTCCCAATTATTAAGGTGTGTTTAATGGATAAATCTTTTGGCATGAGTGTAGTTTTTGGTGTGCGAAGATAGTATTACCTGCAAGAGTTAAGAAGTCTAAAGAAAAAAAATTATACAAAAAAAGGGACTGTTTTTCAACAGTCCCTTAACTTATTTAAATTCTATTATTTATTGTTTAATGAATTTACCTGTTGTTGGCACTCCATTCACAATTGCTCTAATTATATAGGTTCCATTATCAAGGTCTTCTATATTAATTTTCAACGCATTTCGTGAACCTTGAAGAATAGAAGGTCTCAACTCTCTCACCAACTTACCTGTTACACTAAAAATTTGAACATTTACTACATCTGTGCTTGAGTTATAGTTGTCAATCTCAATTGACAAATTCTCTCTAGCAGGGTTTGGATAAATTACCAAATTATCTTTCCCAGATTTTTTATCCTCTGATGCAATTGTATTTTCTCGAACACCTACCAATTGGTCAGCTTCAAAAATACCTCTTCCGTGCGTTCCAATGTACACCTTACCTTGATTTATAGCTCCTTCAGCCCATCCAAATGTCATTTGCTTCACTGCCATTACTGGCGCTCTTCCCAAACCTGTATTTTCTTCAGTCCACTGAACATCTATTACGGTTGACCCATTGTCTGAAGCTGTATTTGTAGTGAACGCATTGTCCGTTGCAAAAACACCTAGCTCCGTACCAATAATAACTTTGTTACTGTCTCTAAAATCAATAATAGCTTCGTATACCGGAGAGTCGGGTAATTTATTATTCCCAGCTCCAGAGATATTCACAAACTGAACTCCAGATACAGCAGTAGCATTGGTAGATCTCTGAACATATTGAGTAGAACCATAGTTTCCAAGAGTTACAATTACGTTATCATCATTGTTTGGATCAACTGCTATACCAGTAACCGCTCTACTTCCAAAGTCACCTATTTTTCGATGAGCAGTTATATTTTCCATGGTATAATTATTCGGCAATGAAACATCAATTTGGCTCAAATCAATCGAATTCAAACTATCAATTCTATACAATTCGCCGTCGGTCGTACCATAAAACAACATATCTCCATCACTCGAAAATGCTGCTGATATCGTGGCATTCTGCGCATTCCCAACTTGAGCTGGTGTTCGCGAAGAACCTCTTGGACCACCTATAGTGTTAGATAAGTCACCCGCAACCTTAATCCATCTTGGCTCAGTTACTGAACTACCTTTCTGAACATCTTTAGAAATCCATACATGACGTTCAGCGGCACTTAAATTTCCTCTTACATTGAACAACGCAACAGTGCTTTGAACCTTATCAGGAAACTCAAATTCGTAATTAAATTTAACTTGTGGGTCAATGTAAACCACCTCGGTATTACCTCCAAATGGATCTTGTTCTACTGTAATACTAAGGGGTAATCTTGGAGTTGCCGCTCTTAATAAGTCATTATGAAATAAATTGTTGTAAAAAACAGGATTATCATATGTAAAACTAAAGTTGTCAGGACTTTTACCTCTGTATCTAATTTCAATCGTCATGTTATTCTCATCAACCGTAATCGTATCGAAAGCATTCACAAACGTTACTATTTTGGTAGTGGTATCAATAGCAATTCTAAGTGTATCGTCTGCGCTATTGGGAACGATCGTAGTAGTATCTTTAGGAAAGGTAACCGTTGGCAGAGAATCTGTTAAAGGCAACCTGTTATTTTTACTCGCATAATTAATAATTGTATTCGCGGCCAAAGGAGGTAGAGTAGACTTAGAGTCTCTAACTACTACTGAATCTTTTGTAGCCTCGTGGTTGAATGATTCCCATTTTGCAATGGTTGTATAAAATACGTTTGAACATTCTCTAAATGAATTACCCCCAGCGTTACAAAGAGCATCCAATGTCCCACTGTAAATACCGGCATTGTTAAAGGTAGACCCTCCTAATGTTGTTCCTATTCCCTGAACTCTTGTTACATCTCCGAAATACAATGAAGCCAAACCTAATTCAGGATTAATCATGAAAAGTTCCGTATCAAATCCATCTCCACCTCTCACAGAAACAGCACTCTTACCTGTGTTAAAATTTAAACCTACTAATTGAGTACCATTATCCTGAGTACCTCCGGCAACTGTTCCTCGTGGACCAATTCCGATGTCATAAAATTGTGTTACATTATAACCTAAATTATACTGACCATAGGTTGGTTGCAAATCATTCATGTTGTCTGAAAAACCAATTCCCCCATCTGATCCAATGTATAATTTATTAGAATTAGTCGGGTGAAATCTAAAGAAATGCTTGTCTGCATGAACATAAAACGGGTTTCTTGATCCGTTGCCAAAAAACTGATTCGTGGTAGCTATCACTTTCCACTCTCCTTGCACAGGTGCAGGGTCAACTGAACTTTGTCTCCATTGAAACATGGTTACACCTCCAACTACAATTTTACCAGGATCATTTGGATAAACTGCAATTGTATTGTTCCAAGTTCCTTGACACTGAACAGGATTACCCATATAATTTTGGGTATTCTGTAGTTTTTCCCAGTTTAATCCTCCATCTCTTGAACGATAAACTCCCTCAGTACAACCTGTTCCCGAAGCAGCAGCATACATGATGTTAGAATTTGAAGGAGCAATTGCCAATTCGATTCTATTTGTAGTTCTTTTTCCAGGTAAAGTTGGCGAGTTCCATGTTTGCCCGTTATCCTGAGACACATAGATTGAACCTGCAAACGAAACCGCAATTTTACCATCGGCAGTAATGTGCACGTCCTGTGCCGTTGATGTTATACCGAGAGGGTTTGTCCAAGTTTGCCCACCATCTGTAGATTCTCTCAACCCTCTATTCATTGCGACGAAAATACGTTGCGAATTGTTAGGATCTATTGCAATCTCTGCCATAGTTGACCATTCGACTCCTGCATTAAACTCTGCAGAAGGACCTACAATTAAATCTGAATTTCCGTTGCCCGTAAGCTTCCAAAGACCATTACCGACAAAGGCTGATCTCATACCTTTGCTATTTGGAATACCATCAAAAATTGGACCTGTTCCCACATAAACATCTCCATTGGGAGCCTGAGCCATTGCAGCAACGTTCTGAATTTTAAAATCCTCATCGTATGCACTCCAACTTAAACCACCATCAAATGATTCCCAAACACCACCTGAAACTGCACCAGCGTAAATATGATTTGTGTCTGCAATATCAATTACTATGGCTCTAGTTCTTCCTCCAACATTGTCAGGCCCTTTGAAGTTCCAAGTCAAATTCAATGCTTTATTCCCGCTTTTTAATTTAGAAGCTTGCTTTAAAGCGGCATTTACCTCTGAAGTTGAAATTGTACCTGTTGCTCTGTTATTTCGGATTGACTCCATGTATTCTAAGTAACCAGAAGCGATCTGCTCCTGTGCTCGAAACGCAGTTTCAGCTCTTGGGAAATACTGCTCTTTAGGAGAGGAATTTAGTAAGAAAATACCTGCAACAGCGCTCAGACATGCGGCAGCCAAAAGAGTAATCTTTTTGATATTCATAGTGTTATATATTAAAATTAAACTACAGTTAAGTTTCACAATTTACGAATAAAATCATATCGTAAAACCAGACCTTTAAATATTATCAGTTCTTGTCTAATAGACAACCTAAGCTTCTATTTTGTTGCCTCGTGTTCAAAAAATTATTCAACACTTCGC
Organism: uncultured Flavobacteriales bacterium; assembly: GCA_905479325.1. Taxonomy (GTDB): domain Bacteria; phylum Bacteroidota; class Bacteroidia; order Flavobacteriales_E; family Vicingaceae; genus NORP294. The sequence continues at coordinate 52,467 of CAJQLW010000009.1, read as the reverse complement.
GAGCCAAAAAATATTGCAAGATATAAATTGGGGTAAAATTGCCTATTCTCGGCAAAAGCAAGTATTGGTATTTTTTCCAAGTAAGCATCAATTTTAAACCCTACCTCTGCCGATTTAATTAATTCACGCTCGTCACCGTAATCAAAATGCAAGCCTACCTTTGCGAATATCCCCGGATAAAAGTTAGTTTCTCCTAATCCATTAAAAAAAGAAGATCGACTATAAATATTGTTGGTATTGTGTTTTACCGGGTCGTAGCGTTCTTTAGAAACGATTCTAGTTATAATCGACTCTTCTTGGATAATGTTTAGGTAAACCGGCTTTGCTAATCCTAATGAAGGTCCAAACTGAAATAACGATGTTATTGAAACTCCCTTGATGGATTGCTTGGGAAAAATTATTTTTTGAAAGCCAATTGATGGGCGAATTGCAAAAAACGCATTCATTTTTCCAAAAATATACCCTCGTACATCTTCTTCAAATGGATAGATACTTTTAATTTCTCTTGGGTGTTTGATATTGGCAACCTCTATCTCAAAAATACGTTTGGTAAAACCAGATAAGTATTTCCCGTATCTATACGTTGCCTGAAATCCATTGGTGTGCATCCCTACACCAAAAGATTGTTCGGTTTTAAAGATGGTTGTATTCTCTTCAAAAATAGTTTCTTGTCCACTTACTTCTATACAATACGAAAGTAGGAACAGATAAACTACGAATGTGTGAAATAACTTCTTCAACGAAAAACCTTTTTCACAAATTTAGCAATACAATATATAACGAGACGGTGCTAACCAATATAAGTATACCAATAAGTGTTAAGCTTAGATTTTAAACCAACACAAAAAGAATACGAGATTTTTAATGAACTTGTTATGAGAAGCAATGGAAGTTAGCGCTTTTGTTAAATGTGTTTAGAAATCTCACTGGGTTGAATCATGTGATGAGAAGCATCGTAGAGGACAGTTCCATTTTCTATAACAATTAATTGAGGAGATGCGTGCTCAACACCAAGAACCTCTGCAATTTTGTTGCTTAACTCTCGGTATTGAATTAAATCAAGAAAGTAAATAGGAATGTGGCTCACTTCTTTTTCCCATCCGTTTTCAAGCCTGTTTTTTGCCATTGAACTTACAGGACATCTAGTTGAATGCTTAAATAGAGCGACCTTACCGTCCGCAGACAATGCATTTTGCAAGTCTGTTTCAGATTCAATGTGAAGCCAATTCAATTTAGGACGGGTTCTGAACAGTTTTAACATCTGCTTTGCTGTATGCTGCGCATCTATGAGATGATTTACAAGAGAATAATAATGAAGCTGCAAATACAACTACCAAAGCTACTGCTACCTTTTTCATACTTTACGGTTAATTATTTACCACAAAAATAACTAAAGCAAGGCAGCTTTTGGTTCTTTTGCGGAAATTTGTTAACAATACTTTATTCACAACCAAGTAATAAACCATTATGAAAATAAAGCCTTTGAACTTAGTAGTGAACGATTCTTGGAGTGAAATAGTATCAAGTGAGGTGAACAAGGAGTACTTTGTGGAACTGATGACTTTTTTGGAAGCTGAATACAAGAATGAAACTGTTTTCCCTCCTCAACAAGATTTATTTTCAGCGCTTCACTATAAAAAACCTGAGGAAATTAAGGTGGTTATTCTAGGTCAGGATCCGTACCATAATGAATTCCAAGCAAACGGATTGGCCTTTTCGGTAAACCAAGGACTAAAACTGCCGCCATCTCTAAAAAACATAATTAAGGAATTGAAAAATGATGTAGACATTCCCGAGCCCATGCACGGGGACCTAAGCTGCTGGGCCAAACAAGGGGTTTTGCTGCTCAATACTTGTCTTACGGTTCGAGCACACACTCCCCTATCTCATCAAAATAAAGGTTGGGAAAAGTTTACGGATCACCTCATTGGAGAATTAAGTGACCTCAATAAAGATCTTATTTTTTTGCTTTGGGGTAAAAAAGCAGAAGCAAAAAAAGTGCTCCTTAATAAAGGGAATTTTGTTTTAATAAGTCAACACCCTTCTCCTCTTTCCGCCTATCGTGGATTTTTTGGTTGCAACCACTTTAGCAAAACCAACGCTATTTTGAATCGTTTAGGTAAAGAAGCAATCAATTGGGAAATAATTTAACTTTTGTACGTTCTACTGTTATGAAATTTGCCTTGAGCTTTCTTTTCTTGATTTTTTTAGGGCTGTCTGCTTCTTCTCAAAATAATAGTTTGAAGGTAAATGGTATTGAAGGACTTAAAATTAATTACAAGAGTATTGTAAAAGACAGCAATGAGACAAAAATGATTGGCAAGTCCGTTTTAAATGAACTATTTAAAATGGGTTACCTTACCGCTTCAATTGACTCCTTTTCCTTCGCGCCCAATAAACATAACATTGCCATTTCTACAGGAAAAGAAATTAAGTGGGCAAAATTAGATCCAGGTAATTTCACTGAGCAAAGCATGGAAGCGGTTGACTTTGCTCCCGCAGCATTTGAACAAAACCCATTTAGTTCCAAGCAGCTCAATAAACTATTTGAGAAAACAATCAAATTCTACGAAAATCGGGGATATCCTTTTGTATCCATTCAACTTACAAACGTAGCGTTTACTGCTGAAAATGAAATTTCGGCTGCACTGCACTTAGAAAAGAACACACTGTATAAAGTAGACAGTATTAAAATTCTAGGAAACTCAGCCATTAGCAAAAATTACCTTTTAAACTACCTAGGGCTTTTTGAAGGAGATGTTTACCAAGAAAATAAAATTGCAGCGATTGAAAATAGAATACGGGAAATACCCTTTGTAACCATGACGGCAAAACCAGAAGTGCAGTTTTTTGAAAACGAAGTGAAGATTATTTTGCGTTTAGACCGCAAAAAAGCAAGTCGATTTGATGGTGTTATAGGACTTTTAACTAACGAAAATACAGGTAGAATAGAACTGACTGGGGACGTTGATTTAAACTTAACCAACGGCATTAAAAAAGGAGAAACTTTTGGATTAAACTGGAGAAAATTGAAGGGCAATAGCCAAGATTTAAAAGTTGATTTGATTTATCCCTATTTATTTAAAACCCCATTTGGTATTGATGTAGATTTTAAACTTTTCAAGCGAGATACCACCTTTTTAGACCTTGAAACTCGAGTTGGAATTAACTACTTATTGGAACGAGGAGATTACATTAGTCTTTTTGTAGAGAATAAAACATCCAATTTGTTGTCGAGAGACGACTTTGCTGAGGCTATCCAAATTCCTGAATTAGGCGATGTACGGGTGAACTCGTTTGGGATAGCTTATTTGGGAAACAGAACCAATTACAAGTACAACCCTACCAGAGGACTTTTAATCAATGTAAATTTCTCTGCCGGAAGGAAAGAACTTAAAAAAATTAGCATTTTAGAACAAAATCAGCCTGAACTGTACGACTCTATTCCTCTTAGAACGAATCAATATAAGGGTGGGCTTTTGCTAGAATATTACATTCCATTAGCTCAAAGAAGCACCATTAAACTTGCCAATAGAAGCGCCTCTTTATACTCAGAACGATTGTATGCTAACGAATTGATGAGAATTGGTGGCTTACGAACCTTAAGGGGTTTTGATGAAGAATCGATAAGCGCTTCGAGCTATTCCATCTTTAGTTTAGAGTATCGTTTTTTACTTGATCAGAATTCCTTCTTCTCGGTTTTTTCAGATTATGGATTGTATGAAAACAATACAACCGGCAGTGAATATATTTACGACACACCATTAGGCATTGGAGCGGGCATTAGTTTTGAAACTAAGGCAGGAATATTTACTTTTAACTATGCTGTTGGAAGTCAATTTGGAAACCCCATAGATGTTAGAGCAGCAAAAATTCATTTTGGATTCATCAATTTCTTTTAAACACTTAAAATTTGGTCGATAGCACAATCATACTTCTTCTTAGCATTACCGTAATAGCTAGCATTTTTGTAACCTACTTCATTATGGTTCAAAAAAATAAGATTAAAGGCAATGAAATAAAATCAAGTTATATTGAAAAACTAGTAGAACTTGAAAAACAACTGGCCCTCTTGTCGCAAACCGAACGAATGTTGCAGTCAAAGGTAGAAGCTTTAGAAAATTCTTCGAAACATTGGGAACAGGAAAAGCTAGAATTAAATAAAGAGTTAAGTCAAGCAGAAACAAATCTTGGGAACCTAACCGAAAAACTTACCCAACAAGGCGCTGAACTTGAGAAAATTCAAGAGAGGTTTCAAAAAGAATTTCAATTGATTGCAGATAAAATAATTCGGGACAATGCTAGTGAACTCTCAAACTCTCATCAAAAAGAGTTAACGCAACTATTGCAACCCCTTAAGGATAAAATCAAACACTTTGAAGAAAACATCGAGAAAAAATACATTGATGAAACCAAAGAAAGATCCGATTTAAAGTCAGAGTTGTCGAAATTATTAGAACTAAACAATACGCTGAACCTGCAAGCACAAAATTTAACAACAGCCCTAAAAGGTGAAAATAAAACGCAAGGCAATTGGGGTGAAATGATTTTGGAGCGGATTCTTGAAAGTTCTGGCTTACAAAAAGGTGAAGAATATTTGACGCAAGTAAGTGATACCAATACAAACAACAGAAGAATTCAGCCTGATGTTATCGTGAACTTACCTGAAAACAAACACCTGATTATCGATTCAAAAGTTTCTTTGGTAGCCTATGAGAACTTCATCTCTTCAACAAAAGAAGACGTGAAAGATGCAAGTATGAAGTTACACCTTCAAAGCATTAGATCTCACATTAAATCATTGAATGAAAAGAATTACCAAACCGCTAGTAGTTTACAATCGCCAGACTTTGTTTTGTTGTTCATGCCCATTGAAGCGGCTTTTAGTGTAGCACTTCAGCACGACTCAGAACTTTTCAATTACGCCTGGGAGCGCAAAGTTGTAATGGTGAGCCCCACTACTCTTCTTGCATCACTGCGCACCATTTCCTCTGTGTGGAAAAATGAAAGACAAACTAAAAATGCGCAAGATATTGCAGAAAAAGCCGGTAATTTGTACGATAAATTTGTCGGTTTTGTGAAGGACATGGAAAACATTGAAAGATCACTAAATAGCGCTCAAAACCACTACAATGACGCCTTCAATAAATTAAGTTCGGGCAGAGGGAATTTAGTTAGAAGAGCAGAGCAATTAAAAGAATTAGGTGCAAAAACAAATAAATCTATACCAGACAATTTACTTGATGAAAACTAGACTTGTCTACATTTTAGTGTTGCTTTTGGTGCTTTTGCAATCAGCTTGCTACACAACCAATGAGGTTGTGCGGTACGATTACAGCTATCTCTATGATGACAATCAAGCCATTATCAACCCCAAATATAAAATTTTTCATCACTCCGAAGATTCTAGTATACTTTATTATCAATTAAATTCCGGCGATATTTTGTACGAACGTATTGCGGGAGATTCTGCCAAAGCTGCTAGCATAAAAATGAAATACAGTTTATATGCAGACCGGGACTTAACCATTTTGATAGACAGCGGAAGCCAACGATTGGCGAACTATGGCGAAAATGGAAGAAAAAAGTTATTGCAAAACTCTTTTACCTTCAAGTTACAGGAAGGAAAACTAGGTTGGCTTTCTGTTAGATTTAGAGATGACAACAAAGATTTTAACGTCATCAATATTTTAAAAATTGACAAAACAGGAAACCTTAACGAACAATATTTCATTTATTTAAAAGGCGAACAAGTACTTTTCGACCAAAGAAGTATTTCTGATACACTAACGATTCGCAAAAGCAATTTGGTAAACGATAAGCAGTTTGTCATGGAGGTAAGTGACAAAGAGTTCAACATGACGCCTCCACCTTTCGCGCAAGCGCTGAGTTACGAATTGAAATTTCGACGAGATAATCAGTATCCTTTCTTTTTCAAAGACAACAATTACTTGTTTACTGCCAACCATAGATTCAACAGGTTTTATCCTGTAAATGATTCAAATAAAACAAATTACATTTTCTACTTTGGAGAGCAATTCCCAAAATTGAATCAAGTTACTGAATTGATAAATCCTACCCGTTACATTAGCACAAGTACTGAATATAAGAACTTAAAAGCAGCTGTTAATCCTAAAAAAGGACTAGATTCCTTTTGGCTAAAACTTGGAAAAAACGAAAACAACTCTAAGGAACTTTTAAAAGAATATTATGAACGAATTGAAGTAGCGAATCAGTTTTTTACCAGTTATAAAGAAGGTTGGAAAACCGACCGTGGTATTATTTACGTAATTTACGGTGCACCAAGCACTATTCGAAAAAATGCTGATAAAGAAGTTTGGTTGTATGGTGAAGAAAACAACGTACTTTCGGTGCAGTTTAGATTCTACCAGCCAGAGAGTGTAAATATTTCAAACCACTTTGAAATGGTTAGAAATTCAGATTATAAAAACAACTGGTACCGACAGGTAGACTTGTGGAGACAAGGTAAAATAGATTAAATGAGTAAAGAAAATTACATCTTCGGAATGCATCCAGTAATGGAAGCAATTAAAGAAAACAAAGACATTGATAAGGTACTAGTTCAATCGGACTTAAGAGGCCCTAATGTAACAGAGTTGAGAAAGCTATTGAAAGATTACAAAGTGAGTTTTCAAAATCTACCGCTCGGTCGTTTAAACCACATGTGCAAAAAACCACATCAAGGTGTTGTTGCTTATCTCTCGCCTGTTGAATTCCAACCTTATCAAGAGGTTTTAGCAAAAGCGTATGAGGCAGGTAAAGTGCCCTTGCTGTTAATTTTAGACCATATTAGCGACGTAGGTAATTTTGGTGCCATTTGCCGAACAGCAGAATGCACTGGAGTTGACGGTATAATTATTCCTGTAAAAGGATCTGCACAAGTAAATTCTGAAGCAATAAAACGATCTGCAGGTGCTTTACTTAAAGTAAATTTATGCCGGGAAAGAGACTTAACGGCGGTAATGGAAGACTTACAAAACTCAGGTTTGCAAGTTGTTGCCTGTAGCGAAAAAACAGAAGATTTACTATACGATGTAGATTATACTGTTCCAACTGCTATTGTAATGGGCTCGGAGGACAATGGCATTACTTCGCACATTTTAAAAGGTGCAGATAAAACGGTTGCCATTCCAATGCTTGGCGAAATAGAATCGCTCAATGTTTCTGTATCAGCCGGAATAATTTTATATGAAGCAGTAAGGCAAAGAAGGTCGTAGTGTTTCAGAAGTTTGAAATAAGAGATGTTGTCGCTTCCATTTTTATTTTAATTGGAGCGTTACTTAGGTTTTACAGCTTTGATCAATGGTCGCTGACAAACGATGAATTGAGTGCAATTTCTCGTACCAATTTTGGTTCATTTTCTGAATTAATTGATAAAGGTATTTGGGTAGACGGACATCCAGCTCTTATTCAAATTTTTGAATTTTATTGGATTCAACTGTCCGGAAATTCTGTATTTGCTGTTCGCTTGCCGTTTGTGCTGATGGGAGTTGGTTCATGTATTTACTTTTACCGCTTGCTTGCCAATTGGCTGAATAAAAATGCTGCCTTGATTGGACTCTCCTTGTTTATTCCAAACTACTTGTTTGTGCTTTATAGCCAAATAGCGAGACCCTATGTTGCGGGTTTGTTTTTTGTAGTAGCCTTCTCTTTTTACCTCTTCCGGTTTTTACGAACTAATGAGGTTAAAAAAAATGCCATTGGCATCATTCTATTCGGTTTAGCGGCAAGTCTAACTCATTACTTTTCAGCATTAAGTATATTTCTAATTTATTTTATTGCAAGAATTTATTGGTCAAGAAAAAATATAAAATTCTATTTCTTATTCGCCATTGCCATTGTTGTATTGTATTTGCCTCACCTACCAATTACATTGAATCACTTAAGCATAGGTGGCGTTGGTTGGCTACCCAAACCAGAACCCGACTACCTAAAGCGATTTATATCTTACTTTTTCCAAGACTCACTTTGGTATCAAATTTCCATTGCATGCGTATTGTTGGTAGTTGGTTTTAAAAAAGGTCTTCAATTCAATTGGAAACCACTTTTGATTGGCTTATTTGTTTTCTTCTCTTGTTTCTCAATTGCCTACTACTACTCTATTCATAGAACACCAGTTATTCAGTTTTCTGTGCTCATTTTTGCTTCGCCATTTTTACTTACTACAATTGCTTCCTTTATTGGAAAGAAGGTAAATTCTTACCTTATTATAACACTGAGTACACTTCTAATTTTCATGGGATCTTTTTCGCTGATTGCTGAACGTAGTGTATACAGCAAAAAACCTTTTGCAAATTTTAAAAGCGTAGCGGAAAACAGCGTGCTGCTTTCAGAAAAACTAGGAAGGGAAAACGTTCTTGCCATCGCAAATGCAAGTAATCCATTTTACTTAAAATACTACACTTCTAGAATAGACAGTTCTTTTGAATACAACCTGGAAGATATAGGGGGGAAAGTATCTCTAACCGAAGTTCGAGATGCCCTGAAGTATAGCGAAAAAGATTATGTTTTAATAAGTTATGCGAATGCTTCTATGCCAAATGAGATTCACGAATATGCCAAACAAAAATATCCGGAAGTTTACTTTCATGAGCGCTATTTCAATTCTGACATTATCGTTTATTCAAAGGGCAATACAGAGAGAAAGCGCTATTTTGAGAGCGATTTTTTGAAAGACGAAAACTGGGAAGTGAATAAAAATCAACTGCAAGACAGCGTGTTTTATTCAGACAGTCTTTCATTTCACCAAACCCCAAACATACCATACGCCCTCACGTATAGAAATTCGCTAGAGAATTTTGGCATAGATAAAAATAAATACCTCACCATGTCTGCTCAATTGCGCAGTGATTCGGCAGTTGATGTAAGTCTCGTTGTCAATGTAAACAGAGGAGATTCTTCCGTTTACTGGAGAGGAACAAATGTGAAACCGTATTTTACAAAAAATAGCTGGTACCAATTCATGTTTGTGTTTGAAAAACCGAAGAATTTACTACCAACGGACCAAGTAGTGATTTACTTTTGGAATCCAAATAAGCAAGACTTGTTCATAGATGACTTTAAGTTGTATAATTTCGCCGACAGCGATTACCATTATTACGAATTTTAAGCCCTTATGCTGTACCGCTTTTTACAATTTTTAATGCGAAGTAGTTTAGCTACTCACTACCTTGAAATAAAAGGGATTGGCCTAAATAAAATCCCAAAAGAAGGCGCTATGATGATTGCCGCCACGCATCCAAATTCTTTCTTAGATGCAGTTATCATTGCCTGCACCATTGACCGACCCTTGCATTTTTTAGCACGCTCGGATGTTTTCAAAGCAAAGTGGGCTGATAAAATTTTGAGGGGCTTAAACCTTATCCCTATATATCGATTACAAGAAGGACACGAAAACTTGAGTAGAAATGATGACACCTTCAGAGAGTGCTACAGTATTCTTAAGGAAGGTGGAGCAATTTTAATCTTTGTTGAAGGCTTAAGTTTAATTGACTTCAAACTTAGGCCACTGAAAAAGGGCCTTGCTAGAATCGCTTTTGGATTTGCACATCAAAATAACTTTGAACTCAACTGCGCCATAGTTCCTCTTGGATTAAATTACGATCGGCCAAAAGACTTTAGAAGCAAAATAAACATTGGTGTGGGTCAAATTCAATACATTAAAGACTACCAAGAAAATTTTGAGATGAGTGCAAATAGCGCTTATGGAATTTTAAATGAAGTTCTTTACAAAGAGCTTTCAGAACACACCATACAAGTTGAGGACAAAAACTATATGGTGTACAAAGCCTTAGCAGAGTTAGATAGTTGCTTTGAACAAAACTCTTTAAGCCGTAAAATATTAATTGCAGATCACATTTCTAAGGTAGATGCTGAAAAAAACACTTGCTTAATTGAATTGACTGAAGTTGTTCAAAATGCGTTTGGTATATTGAAAAAAAACAAGTTAAATTTTAGAAAGCTAAAATCAAACATTGGCCTATCTCTAAAAGATATTGTTTTGCTAATTCTAGCAGCACCATTGGCATTAATAGGTCTTTTAGTAAACTTTATTCCATTTAGTATTGCCAAGAATATAACCGATAAAAAAGTAAAGTTAGATGAATTTTACGCCTCCGTTCGTTTGGTTTTAGGAACTATTTTATGGATTATTTGGAGTTTAATTTTTACAGTCGCTCTCTTTCAATTTACAAGCTGGGCTTTCCTAACACCCATTGCAATGTATTGGTTGGGTAGATTATACTTGAGGTATTACGAAAAAGCACACTATGTGTCGGCTGCATACCGCTTAAGTCAATTGAAAAAAGACAAAACGACATTTGAAGAATTACAACAATTCATAAAGCAGATTTACAAGATTAGAAGTAGTGAAGGATTGGCGCCTAGCAAGTAATTGTTTAATTAGTGAATCAACCAATAAGTAAATGATTGAGTAACTAAGCTATTTCGTAACTTCAGCTACTGAAGTTTTACAGTTTTATTAATTGACTCGTTAATGCGTTTACAGATTGACTTATTGATTCACTCACGTATTGATTACTTCACCCGATTCAAACTAAGTGCCTTAAAAATTAACTTTGGCAAAGGTTTTTGAACCTTTTTGTCTTTTACATTAATGTACCAACCCAATTTCTTCATAATAGGAACTTTATGCGTTTCTACTAATTCAATAAGGGTTTTGTCATTGTCCTCAATATAAGCAAACTGTCCGGCAGCTTCGCCCATGTCAAAGCTATTTTCACTGTCAACAGTAAACGGATGATTCAGTGTTTTTGCATACTCACGAAGCTGGTGCATACGCTGCACATCGAAGCAAACATGAATAAAACCTAGATCACCCCAAAATCGATTTTTAAATATTTGCTCTCTTCCGCCCGTTGTATCGCAAACTAATTCAAGCTGAGTTGGCCCTAACAGTTGACTAAAAGCAGAGACTTTATTGTTGGTCGGTTTTAACCAAGCATTTTTAAACGTTCCATTTTCTCCTGTGGCAGCCAATTGGTCATACTGCATGCCTTGCCGGTAAATCTTTCTGCCTTCATCAAGGTTCGAAACGCCTATGGTTACACCCATCACTCCGCCGGTGAGTGCGCCGGTTTTCATAAAGCAGTAGTCGTCTTCAATTAACTTGAAAGAATTTCCAAAGGGATCTTTTAACTCAAACCATTTGCGATCCATTTCATTCACTTTAATCTCAGACAGTGAAATGTTCTCTACTTTCTTAAAATATGCTAGCGCTTTTTCAGCATCGTACGTTCTAATGTGAATGTGTGTAATTCCTAAGTCACCCTCTTTTGTTTCTTGTTTTCTTGGTTGACCCTTTCGTGAAGTAAATTGCCAAATTTCAAATCCACCGCCACCCTGAAGGTTCATTGCCAAAATAGCTTTCCGTTTATGAACCTCATTTCCGGTATAATCAATCATTAGCTTAGCCTCTGCCTCATCGCTAAAAATGGGTAAGTCCATGCCAAAATGCTTTCCATACCAAGCGAATGCTTTGTCGGCATCTGTTACTCCTATGCCTACTTGTTGTATTCCTGAAATGTTATAATCAAACATGATTGCTTTCTTTTTCTGCTATTTTATAAAACAAAAAGGGAAGGTACTTTTTGAATTTTACCATCAATAATTCTTTGCCCCCAATCAACACTTCCTTCCTATTTGATTGAAGAGCAGCTTCTATCTTCTTTGCGCAAACTTCGGCTGAAATTCCTCCAGCTTGCCCGTTGTCCATTTTACCATACGTTTCTCCGCCTGCAGTCAATGCATTCACAGAAACTTGAGTTTGTACCCTACCGATTACTAAGAACTGTACAAAAATGCTATTTTTCTTTTCTTCAAAGCGCAAACTTTCAAAAAAACCATGCAAAGCATGTTTTGAAGCACTATAAGTAGACCTTAAAGGGTAGCCGAATTTACCAACAATGCTTGAAGTAATCAAGATTCTACTGCCTTGAGCTTTTTGCAAAGCATTCAATAACAACTTAGTTAATTGGACTTGTCCGAAATAATTAATCTGCATTATTCTAGCCTCAACTTCTTCACTTGTATCTTTCACCAACGATCGCTGGCTTTGCCCGGCATTATTCACTAACAAATGAATTTTTTCTTCCTTATTTGTTATTTCAGCTGCTGCTTTTTTAATAGACTCTTTGTTATTCAAATCCATTGCAACAGGTACAATCTTAGCCGATTTCCCAGAGCAAAGTTTAACCGTTATTTCTAGGCTATCTAATTTTCTTCCGCAAATATAAAGTATGGAATAGCTATTGGCTAGTTGTACTGTTAATGCTTGACCGATGCCCGAAGATGCTCCTGTTATCACTCCTACTTTACTCATTCTAGTACTTCAACTTTTGGATGGATTAATAGCTTTTTATACATTTTTACTAGCCAATTTTGAGAAACACCAAGATTAAAACTTGCGAAAATCACAAGGTTGACTAGGTTCACTCGAAAATAGCTATTTTCTTCATATTTCCTAGCAGAAACGATCACGTCTTTTGGAATAATTTTAAACTTTAATTCTTTACGTGCTTTGCGCATGAAAGCGTATTCCTCCATGATTTTAAGCCTTTCATTATAGCCACCCAAACGATTGAATTCAAATCGCTTTATGAAAAAAGTTTGATCACCTCCTCGACACATTTCGCGGTCAAACCGTGTAAAGTAAGCGTTTATTTTCAACAATACTTTTGATGAATCGAACTTAAATCGAAAGCAACCGATGTCAAAACCTTCATGAAAAGCTTGCAAAATGTCATGAAAAAAACCTTTGGGAGGCCTGCTATCTGCATGCACAAAATAAAGAATCTCACCTGATGCAACCTGCGCTCCCCGATTCATCTGAAATGCGCAGCATTTTTGATCAACTGGTAAAACCCTCGCGCCACATTTATCTGCCAAACGAACCGTATTATCAATGCTAGCTGCGTCAACAACAATAATTTCGCGCTTTACCTCTCTTAATTCACGGTTAAGAATAGAAAGCAGCTCAGCAATGTTCTTCTCTTCGTTTAAGGTCGGTATAATGACACTTATTTGCATGCAGTCAGCAGTTTGTAAAACTTAACGTTTATGGACTCTTAGTTTACTTAATTTTGGAGTTCAAAGATTACTATAAAGCATGACAAAACCCAATCAATTCTTGAAAATAGGAATACTCACTCCCTGTTTATTCGTGTTATTCTCTTTTTCTTGCTCCAATCAGCAAATTGCAACGGCAAAAACAGAAAGCTCAAGCAACAATAAGTATGTCATGCTATCTACAGAAATGATTGATGCCGTTCGAGATGGAAAAGAATTAGGCACATTAAAAGCTCAATATGAAAAGTTAAACCCTGATTCGCTGACAAAGTACCTAAGTACCGACAATGAAAAAAAGGCTTTTTGGATTAACACTTACAACGCCTACATTCAAATTCTTTTAACTGAAAACCCTGAGTACTTTGACGACCGAGGAGATTTTTTCAGCAAACCGAAAATAATTATTGCCCAACGAAAATTGAGTTTTGATGACATTGAACATGGAATAATTCGAGGTTCAAAAATTAAGCTGTCTCTAGGCTTACTTAAAAATCCGTTTGTAAATGAATTTGAAAAAAAACTACGAACCGACAAAGAAGACGGAAGGGTTCACTTTGCATTAAATTGTGGCGCCAAAAGTTGTCCTTTAGTGGCTACTTACGATGCTAAAAATTTCGACACAAAAATTGACCAAGTAGCTAAAAGCTTTTTAACCAAAATGTCGACCTATAACAAAGAAGAAAATACCGTTCTTACTACTCCATTGTTTAGTTGGTTCAGAGGAGACTTTGGTGGAAAAAATGGGATACTAAAACTTTTGAAACAATATGAAGTTATACCTGATGATAGCGACCCGGAGATAAAGTATGACGATTACGATTGGACGTTGAGCTTGGGGAATTATTATGAAGAATGAGCAATGTTCGATGAGCAATCAGGATTGAGGAGTGACGTTAGATTATAGAAACAAATGAAATTAATAATTACAGTTAGCACAATACTTATGGGATTATTTTTTAGCGCTCATGCTCAAGAAGTGGGTAGCAAGGCTTACGATATTATGCTTCAAGGACTTTTATCGCATTCTGTAAAAGAAGTTTCTGTAAAAGAAGTAAAAGATAAAAAGGAAGTTGTTTTTGTTGATGCAAGGGAACGTAAAGAATACGAGGTAAGCCATATAGAAGATGCCATTTTTGTGGGATATGACAGCTTAGACCTTAGTGCGATGAATCAAGTTGATAAATCGAAAGAAATTATAGTGTATTGCTCTGTGGGCTATAGAAGTGAGAAAGTAAGTGAAAAATTAAAGGAAATAGGGTTCACTAACGTTTCGAACTTATATGGAGGAATATTTGAGTGGAAAAATCAAGATCAACCTGTGGTTACTCCGCTAAAAAAGCCAACTGAAAAAATTCATGCTTACAACAAAATGTGGGGAATTTGGCTCAACAAGGGTAAAAAGGTTTATTGAGATTTTGAGACCGTGAGATTTTGAGACTGTGAAACTATGAGATTTTGAGACTATGAGACTATGAGATTCTTTACTCCTCATTATAAATTCCATATTCCTAATTCTACATTCCTAATTCTTCATTCCTCACCTGCCTGCCGCAGGCACGGTTCTACATTAAACAACCCGCTACCTCTTATCCATATTTATTGCCATTCGGCGAAAGCAAATTTTATTAAAATAGAATTAAGCCCTACCTTTGAACACCGTTTAACTATAAAATAATTATGAAAAAGATTACAATCTTAATTGCAGGATTTTTACTTGCATTTGCCCCGGTAAAAGCTGATGAGGGTATGTGGCTTCCAATGTTTGTGAAGCGTTTGAATTATGTGGACATGCAAAAGCAAGGTCTTCAATTAACTCCAGAAGAGATTTACAGTGTGAACAACTCTAGCTTGAAAGACGCAATTGTGCGTTTGGGAAGAGGTTTTTGTACAGGAGAAATTATTTCTGATCAAGGTTTAATGTTAACCAACCACCACTGTGGATTTGGTGTTATTCAAGAAAATTCTACAGAAGAGCACAACTACCTTGATGATGGCTTTTGGGCAATGAAGAAAGAAGATGAATTACCTGCAGGTTTTGCAGTTTCATTTTTGATTAGAATGGAAGATGTTTCAGCATCTGTAAATGCATTACTAAACGAAGAAATGAGCTTAGCGGAAAGAGCGAAAGCAATTAAAAAAGTTTCTGATTCTTTAGAAAAAGCGGCCGTTGGTGAGTCTGAATATACAGCTAACGTAAGGTCGTTCTACAATGGAAATGAATTTTACTTATTTGTTTACGAAACATTTCCTGATGTGCGTTTAGTAGGAGCTCCTCCATCATCAGTAGGTAAATTTGGTGGCGATACTGACAACTGGATGTGGCCTCGTCACACAGGAGATTTTACTTTATTTAGAGTTTATGCAGACAAAGACAACAAGCCTGCTGAATACAGTAAGGACAATAAGCCGTATACTCCAAAACACTCTTTACCAGTTTCTTTAAAAGGTGTTGAGCCAGGAGATTTCTCAATGATTTTTGGATACCCAGGAAGTACAGATCGTTATTTAACTTCTGAAGGAATTTTATACGAATTAGAAGTAAGACAACCAGCCTCTGTAAAATTGAGAAGACAAGTATTAGATGCATACCAAGAAGGAATGGATAAGAGCGAAAAAACTCGAATTCAGTATGCTTCTAAATTTGCTAGTGTTGCCAACTATTGGAAATACTTTATTGGTCAGCAAGCAGGTTTAAAAAGATTGAAGGTGTACGACAAAAAGAAAGCTCAAGAAGATGCTTTAGCAGCTTGGATTGAAAAAGACGAAGACCGGAAAAAACTATATGCGGGAGTTATTGAAGGTTTTAAAACCGGATACGATAACATGAAAGAAGCTAATAGAGTTCGAGTTTACCTGAACGAAGCAATCTTTAGAGTTGAAGCCATTGCGTATTCTTTTCAATTTTCTGGTTTAAAGAGCGCATTGGAAACTGAAAATGAAACGTCAACGAAACAGACTGTAGAGAGAATTAAGTCAACTCTAGACGAGCACTTTAAGGATTACGACATGGCAATTGATAGAAATGTGTTTGCTGCTATGATGAAGGCTTACAGCGAAGATATTCCTAAAGAAAACCAACCAGAAGATTTCAAAAAGATGATTGCTAAGTACAAAGGTGATTTTAACACAATGGCCAATAAAATGTATGACAAATCAATTTTTGGAAGCAAAGAAAAAGTTGAAGCCTTTTTAGCAAAGCCTTCTGAAAAAACATTGGCAAAAGATCCAATTTTCCAAATCCAGAGTTCAATTATAGGTCACTTTAGATCTGAAATTGCACCTAAAGTATCTGAAGGTAGTGAAAGTTTACAGCGCTCAGAAAGACTTTTTGTGAAAGGCTTACGTGAAATGAATTCTGATAAAGTTTATGCTCCTGATGCAAACTCAACCATGCGTTTTACTTACGGTCAAGTTGGAGACTACGAGCCAAGAGATGCAGTAAACTATAGCCACATTACTACTGCTCAAGGTATTTTAGAAAAAGAAGACCCAACCAACCCTGAGTTTGTTGTTCCAGCTAAATTGAAAAAGTTAATTCAAGATAAAGATTACGGACAATATGCTGATAA
Organism: uncultured Flavobacteriales bacterium; assembly: GCA_905479325.1. GTDB lineage: Bacteria > Bacteroidota > Bacteroidia > Flavobacteriales_E > Vicingaceae > NORP294. The sequence goes on along the minus strand of CAJQLW010000009.1, from coordinate 35,791 downwards.
GAACGGTGAGTTGGTAGTAAACTTTATTGCCAATAACGACATTACAGGAGGTAACTCTGGTAGCCCAATGATTAACGGAAACGGTGAATTAATTGGAACTGCTTTTGATGGTAACTGGGAAGCTATGAGTGGTGATATTGCTTTTGAACCAGAATTGCAACGTACAATCGGTGTCGACATTCGTTATACATTGTTCATTATTGACAAGTATGCAGGTGCAGGTCACTTAATTAAAGAAATGAAATTGGTGAAATAATTCACTGATTAAAAATTAAGGAATCCCATTCTTTACATTGTCTATACTTCGACTCCGATTGCTATCGGAGTTCGTTATGACAATTGAGAATGGGATTTTTTGTACCTCAACTTTAAAGCTTTTTCTTACTTTCACCTTTGAATGGCAACTGCTAAAAAAATATTTCAATCTACCATTGGTAAAGTAGCCAATGCACTGCCAACAAAGTCATTATTTAGGCTAACCAAACAGTCATTTGTGCTACCGTTTTATCATGCTATTGCAGATCAAAATGTAACTCACATTGAAAATCTTTATCGTGTAAAATCATCAAAGGAATTTATTGCCGATTTAGACTTTCTGCTCAACTATTTTGAACCGGTAGATTTCACAGGCTTTTTAGAACGAGCAACCAATTCATCAAAAAAATACAAACCTTACTTCTTACTCAGTTTCGACGACGGGCTGAAAGAGGTAAAAGAGGTAATTGCACCGATTCTAAAATCAAAAGGCATTCCGGCCTTGGTTTTTTTAAACTCTGACTTTGTCGATAATAAAGCACTTTTTTTCAGGTACAAAGTAAGTTTGTTAATCGATCAAGTGAAGCGAAGCGATTCTATTCACAATGCAGCCGTTGACTTCTTTCAAACCGATCATGTGCTGCCAAAACTACTAGCAATCAAACACAATGAGCAAGAACAGTTGAATCAGTTTGCTCAATACGTTGGTTATAGTTTTGAAGACTTTTTAGAAAAGGAACAGCCATATTTGAATCAAACCGATATCAAAGAGTTAGAACAACATGACTTCCACTTTGGAGCGCATAGTGCAAATCATCCCGAATATCAATTTATTCCCTTAGAAGAACAGCTTATTCAAACAGAAGAGAGTGTAGCTTATCTGAAAGAAAAACTAAACGCAGAACCGCTTAGCTTTTCTTTCCCATTTACTGATTTTGGGGTTTCAAAGCAATTTTTTACAGAGTTAAACAAGTCAGAACAAATTGCAGCTACTTTTGGCTGTGCCGGAATGAAACAAGATAGTATTGAAAATCACTTTCAGCGCATTGCCTTTGAAGAAAAGCACATGAGCGGGAAGGAAATTTTAAATGCAGAAATGCTCTATTATTTGTTGAAAAAGCCACTCGGCAAAAACCGTATTACTAGAAACTAATGGAAATAATTTCACTCAATAAAACAGATTTACTGGCGTATGTGAATTCGCCCTCTTTTTCAAAAGAAAGGAACCTTCCGATTAGTTTTCACAGAGCAGTTTCACACGCTAAAAACCCAAGAGCCAATGCCAACGATATTGTGCTCTTCCTCGCGAAAGAAAAGGAAGAACTCATTGGGTATTTTGGTGTTTTGCCAGATTTGTTCTTTGCACCAAAGCAACCCATTGTTAAAGTTGGCTGGGTAAGTTGTATTTGGGTAAAAGATAGCCACAGAGGAAAAGGAGTCACTGCTGATTTATTTCGAGAAGCTCACTTTAAATGGAATGGCAATTTATTGTTGACCGATTACGTTCCTGCCACTAAAAAAATGTACGACGCAACGGGATTCTTTATTCAGCGTCCGCTCGTAAAAAAAGGAGTTCGTTTGTACCTTAAATCCGATTTACAAAACATTCTACCTGCTAAAACAAACTTGGTTAAACAAGAATCTGGATTGCTAAAAGCAATTGACAAAGCAGGAAACAGCATATTAAGTAGTTATCAATCAAATTTTAAATACCCAATAGATCACTTGAATTTAGAAGAGGTAAATGAAGTAGATGATGAAATAGAAAACTTCATTCTCCACCAAAATGGCAAAGATTATTTTCAGCGAAAAAAACGAGAATTAAATTGGATTTTAGCCGAACCATGGGTGCTCGAAAACGATGAAAAAAAGGAGCTTCACAAAAGGTATTACTTCAGTTCTTCCGATCATGTTTTTAAAAACTACCTGTACAAGCTAAAAGATGACCAAGGAAAGTTAAAAGCGTTTTTCTTTTTTACCAATAGAAATGAAGTAATTAAACTCCCCTATTTTTACGCAAAAGGCCTTGTAAAAGATGAAATTACTGTAATTCTACACTTCTTACAAAAGTGGAACGCAAAGGTATTTACAAGCTTTCACCCAAAATTGGTTTCTGGTTTAATGGAACAAAAAACAATGGCCTTCCATAAAAAAGAAATTGATCGAAATTTTCTAATCGACAAGCAACTGAGTAAAATGATGACCCACCCGAACCTGTTTATTCAAGATGGTGATGGCGATGCTGTTTTTACTTGATAATACCCTGTAATACTTCCCAAAATCGCTCGTTCGCTTCATTTGTTCCAATGGTTAATCGAATGCAACCTGGCGCACCAAAGTTGTCTCCTGGGCGAACCATTACTCCTTGGTCTAACATAGCCGAGGTTAATTCTAAGGAGTTCATGCCCACTTTAAACATCACAAAGTTTCCTTGACTTGGCCAATACTGAATGTTGTTCTCGTCGAACTTTTTGTACAACCATTTTTTGCCTTCCCAAACCATTTTTTGTGATGCTTCTACGTGCTCCGTATCTTTTAAAGCTTCATAAGCAGCAATGGTTGCCAAGGTTCCAATTCTAAATGGTCTAAAAATTTTATTCAGGTATTCTCCAATTTCTGGCGTGGTAAAACCATAGCCTACTCGCATTCCTGCCAAACCGTATATTTTCGAAAAGGTATGCAAGGAAATGACATTATTACCAGCTTTCACGTAGTCTTTCGCATAAGGGAAATCATCAGCATCTACAAAGTGAAAATACACCTCATCGTATACCACAATTACATCTTTTGGTAACCCATCTAGTAATCTCTCGAACTCATCTTTGGTTGCGTACGTTCCAGTTGGGTTATTCGGGTTGGTTACAAAAACAATCGCTGTTTTATCGGTTACCGCATTTAAAACTCCTTCCACATCATAAGAATAATCTGGTAGTTTTAACGGAATATCAATCACTACTCCACCCTCTAACTCAATAATATTTTTGTATGGAGAGAAAGTAGGACTAGATATGATGCATTCTGAACCTACAGAAACCAATCCTCGGCAAATGATCTCCAATACTTCAACTCCACTATTAGCAGTGATAAATTGCCCTGATTTAATTTCTTGATTGTAAAAATCTGCCAACACATCTTGAAACTGATAATCGTCGTAAAAATCGTATTCGTAAACGCCTTCTAAAGCAGCTTTCATAGCGGCAACTGCCTTTGGCGAAGCACCCATCATGTTTTCATTCGAAGAAAGCTTGTAAAAAGTATCCCAATTGGTTTTGTTTGGCGTTGGTTTTCTCAATTGAAAACGGGTTGCTTTTTCAATTTGCGCTTTAAATAAAGGATGTTTTGATTTCTCTTCGCTCATGACTCTTCGACTAAATGTGTTGCCCAAATTTAAGCGAGATTATTGATTAAAACCGAAAAAATAATCGACTAATCTTTAACTCTTCAAAGGTATTAAAGTGACCTTTTTACATTATTTCATCTTACATAAAAAATGAGCAGGCGAAATATGCCCACTCCATCAAAATTTCAAATAGCTTATAATGAAATGCTAATATCTATTTTTTACTAAATTTACACAAAACCAATCGGTTTAGACTATGAAAGATTTAACAGTATATCATAATCCAAAATATAGAAAGCTGTGGCTGATTTTAGGAGTAGCCTTGTTTCTTTTAGGAATTTTAGGATTGGTCTTTTTCAATGATGAGTTCTGGGGTGCTAACATGGGACTCTCAATTTTTTATCTTTTTGTAGGTTTTTATTCCTACTACAAACCGCACTTGAGCATAAAAAACAATGTACTCTGGGTAAGTGCTGCTCCATTTAGAAGAACGCACTTAAAAGATATTCAAGAAATCAGACAGTTTTTAGATGAGACCACCTTCATTTCTAAAGGAAAGGAAACCTTAATTTCTACTCAGGTTATGTCAGAAGAAGACAAAGAAAAGTTTCTAAACTATGTTGAAGAGATGAAATCAAATCTTTCTTGTACAGCTATCGCAGAGAAGGTTGTTGCCTAGATTTTAGAAAACCAAACGCTTTCAACTAACGTTGCCCCGCATCAAAAATCTACCACAATTCCAATTGATGGAATGACAGAACCATCTTCAATAGGCAGTTGCTGTAGACTTCTCGGATTGGTTAAACTTCCATCTGTATTTCTTCCCAAGGCAAAACTTGGAGGCTGTGGAGCTTCGCTTGCCAAAGCATTCTGAATTTCTAAAAACACGTTCAACGACAGCTTGTTAAAGTTCCATTTTTTGTCCACTCGAATATCCAATTGACTAAAAACCCCAAGCTTTTCATCTCCTAAACGATTGTAATCGGGAATAATTTCTGGGTAAAAATTAATGGTTGCTGCCTCATCCGTTGGCACAAAAGGTGTTTCTCCTGCAAATCGCCAACGCGCACTTAACTCCCATTGCCGTTTTAATTTGTAGCCTCCAGTAAACGAAATTAAATGTCTGCTGTCCCAAACAGAGGGCAAATATTCATCTGTATCAAATCCAGTAAACTCACTGTAAAAGTACGTGTACGATAATATTCCATAGAAATTCCTAGTTAATTTTTGCTGAAACAACAACTCTAAACCATAACTCCTTCCTTCGCCTACAGTGGCTAATGCTTCGTTGCCTAACACTTCAAAACCTGCACCTTTATTTGCCAACGAAACACTATCGGCCACAGAAACTGGATAATCACTGTAAACCTTATAGAAACCTTCTAAAGTAATGTTGGAAGCTGGACCTAAAATGCGCTCTATGCCCAATACAAAGTGATCGCTACGCGTATAATCTGCCGATCGGTTGACCAATGCTCCATTTTGATCTCTAAATCCTAAAATGGTATAAGGCGCTATTTTGTAATACCTTCCAACGGTTCCATTCACTTTCCACTTTTCGGTTAAGCTATACGAAAGTCCCACTCTAGGTGAAATGGTTTGCCCAATGTTATTGTCTTCGGTAAATGAATCTGCATCGGCTCTAACGCCAAAAGAAACATCTAAGCGATTCTCAAAAAAGGACTTCGTAACATTGGAAAATAGTCCGTATTTCAAAAAGTCAATTTCTGTTTCATATAAAAACCCGCGGTTCAAGTCTTCGGTTTTATTCCGGTAGTCGCTGCGTTGCACATTGAAACCTGCTACCCATTTCCAACCTTGATTGAAATAATTGTATGCATACCTCAACTTGGTTTCCATTTCTCGCGAATCATTGTTAAAAAAGCGTCCTTCCCTGTTTTCATTGTCTCGGTAGCGTGAAAAATCATTCACCAAAAAGTTATTACTCAGCGTTGTTGTCATGAACGCCTTTTCATTTTTAAATAGCTTTTTCCAGCTCAAACCAATGGTATTCGAATTCTGTTCAATGTACGGAACTTGCTCAAAAGTAGCTTGTCCGTCAATGTCTAAATCATCGCTTGTTGCCACTGTAAAATCATCAATTGAGCCTACGCCAATTAAGTTTAGCGTGTTGTAAGCGTTAATCTTGTGTGTTAATTTATATTGATAATCATAATAATCTGGGCGGATGGGCAAGCCGATTAAAGAAAATAAATACTGCAAATAACTCCTTCTACCTGAAACTATAAAGCTTGTTTTACTCTCTTCTTTATCCCCTTTAAATAGCGGACCATTCAAGGTAACCGCCGTTTCACTTGCGCTTACACGAATGTTGGTGCTGAAATCTCTCGTATTTCCGACGCGCTGCTCAAACTGTAGCACTCCCGAAAGTGGGTTGTCATATTGCGCTCCAAATGCCGAAGAAGAAAGTGTAACATTATCAATAAAAGAGACATTTAATAAACCAACTGGTCCCCCTCCCGCTCCTTGGGTAGAAAAATGATTGATGTTTGGAATTTCAACTCCATCCAAATAGTAAACCGACTCATTGGGTGCTCCACCTCGAATAATTAAATCGTTTCTAAATCCTCCAACGGAAGGCGAAACTCCTGGTAAGGATTGTGCCACTCGAACCACATCGTTATTTCCTCCTGGGTAAGTCTCCAATTCGGTAGCCGAAAGTTTTTGGGTAGAAAGTGGTGTTTCTTTTGGTCGACTGACTCTGCTTTTTTCAGCAGTAATTACAACCTCGCCAACATCGGTAGATTGTTCCTCCAAGGTAAAATTGTATGGTTGATTTCCTGCTGATTTGAGAATGATGTTAAACTTGGTTTGACTTTCATAGCCAATAAACCTTGCCACTAAATTGTACGAACCAACCTCAACATTTTCAATGGTATAAAAACCATCTACATTGGTCGAAGCTCCTGTTGTAGTACCTTCAATAAATACAGTTGCTCCAATCAAGGGTACACCCTTAATGTCTTTCACATATCCTTCAATTTTGGAAGTTTGAGCGAATGAAAATTGAAACAAAAAAATGCTCAGTAAGAGCAAGATTGGTTGATTTGGTTTCATTAATAACTATTTTTTGGTGGTTCAAATGTAAAACGAATTAGCCCAATAAATGTTTTGACATATATTTTAAAAACGTTTCCATCAAGAGAAACAGTTACGCTACTTTTACCGCATGAAACACATGGCAGAAAAACAAGAAAAAAAGGCGTCAAACGTAACGATGGCCTCGGCCTTTAAAACCATTATTTGGCCAAGAAGAAATCTGGTTTTCATTGGTTTAATCCTTATTGTAATAAGCCGTTTAGCGAGTTTAGTATTGCCATGGAAAAGCAAGGAGTTACTTGACGTTGTAATTCCTAACAAAGACTTTGAAGGTTTAAAGTTCCTTTTAATTTTTGTAGGCATAGCCATTTTGGTTTCAGCTGTTACTTCTTTCCTACTCACTCGAATTTTAAGTGTGCAAGCGCAATTTCTCATTTCTGAATTGCGAGCAAAGGTGCAAAAGAAAGTCCTGTCGTTGCCCATTAGCTTTTTCGACAATACAAAATCTGGTACGCTAGTTTCAAGAATTATGACCGACGTTGAAGGCGTTCGAAATTTAATAGGAACTGGCTTGGTACAAATGGTGGGAGGAACCATTACGGCAGTTATTTCGTTGGTGCTGCTCATTCGAATTTCTTGGGAAATGACGTTGTTTGTGTTGGTGCCTGTGGCTGTATTTGGAATTGTTGCACTGAAAGCGTTCAAATACATACGTCCAATTTTTAGAAAACGAGGCGTAATAAATGCTGAAGTAACCGGAAGGTTGACTGAAACCTTAGCAGGTGTTCGAGTAATTAAAGCCTTTAACTCAGAAGAGCAAGAAAATAAAAGTTTTGAAGAGGGCGTAGATCGCTTGTTTCAGAATGTAAAAAAGAGCTTAACGGCTACTGCATTAATGACATCTTCCTCAGCCTTTTTATTGGGAATTGCTTCTGCAGGAATTATGGGAATAGGCGGATATAAAATTATGAACGGCAGCCTTTCTACAGGAGATTTTATTTCATTCACCTTGTTATTGGGTTTCATGATTGCCCCCATTGTGCAAATGAGCAACATTGGCAGTCAATTAACCGAAGCCCTAGCCGGTTTAGACCGAACAGAGGAGTTAATGAACATGACAGCAGAAGCAGATTTGGAAGAACGAACCATCGAATTGGAAAAGCTGAAAGGAGACATAGAGTTCAACAATGTTTCATTTGCATACGAGGAAAATAAGGAGGTGTTGCACAACATTAGTTTCAAAGCACCATCGGGAAGTGTTACCGCATTAGTGGGGAGTTCCGGATCAGGAAAATCGACCATTGCAGGGTTAACAGCTACCTTCCTAAATCCCCTTTCGGGAAAAATTACCGTTGACGGACAGAATCTTTCGAAAGTTCAGTTGAGCAGTTACCGAAAAAATTTAGGCGTGGTTTTGCAAGATGAATTTTTGTTTGAGGGAACCATTAAAGAAAACATCTTATTTCCAAGGCCAAATGCTACGGAAGAACAATTGCAACATGTGGTGCAAGCGGCTTATGTATACGAATTTACCGATCGTTTTGAAGAGGGATTAGAAACCTTAATTGGCGAACGCGGAGTGAAACTTTCTGGTGGTCAGCGGCAGCGAATTGCCATAGCAAGAGCCATTTTAGCCGATCCGCGAATTATTATTTTAGATGAAGCCACCTCTAACCTCGATAATGAGAGTGAAGCCTTGATTCAAAAAAGTTTAGCAGAACTTATGAAAGGACGAACTACTTTTGTAATTGCCCACAGGCTAAGCACCATTAAACAAGCCACCCAGATTTTAGTGATTGAAGAGGGCAACATAGCTGAACAAGGCAACCACGACGAACTGATTGCAAAAGAAGGCAGGTATTACGATTTGTATACCTATCAGGCGAGGATATAAGCTAATCACCGTCATTGCGAATGGAGTGCAACGGAGAGAAGCAATCTGGATAAAATGTAGAATGTTGAATGTGAAATGGTCAATGCAATTGAAATAAGACTTTTGTCTAGAAACGTAAGATGTATAAGCGTACCTTTCCGTTTACACTGGTGTTAGTAACAATAAAACTCTACAATTGAAAATAGTAAATCCTATTATACTAGCTCTGATTTTCGCATTGTTTTCATGCACAGATATAGACAACCATAAAGCAAAAGACACTTCGATTACTGCTGATGAAGTAACTCCTGAAGACCAAAAAATAGTTAAGCTAATCAGAGAAAAAGACAGTTTACTTTTTCAAATTGGATTTAATCAAATAGATACCTTACAAGTTGCAAAATTGACATCAACTGACTTTGAGTTTTATCATGATGAACATGGTATAACTGAGACTAAAAGTGAATTTGTAACTAGTATAAATGGAATTAGAGAATTGCCTTTTAAAACTTGGAGAACTTTAGTAGAAGGCTCTATGGAAGTATTTCCTTTGTACAAAGACAATAGTCAAGTATTATATGGTGCAATCCAAAATGGGGTTCATGATTTCTATCAACAGTATGAAGGCGAAGTTGCTCGAAAAACAAATACCGCCAGATTCACTCATTTATGGATTATTGAAAATGGGGATTGGAAATTAAAACGTGTTCTTAGTTACGATCACCAAATCCCAAAATAAACAGTTGCTAACATCGTAAATAGCAACTAGAGTTTTCCTTGGTTTCCAAAAGTTCAACGCGATGTGCAACCACCATTAAAAATAGAAGCCGTAGAAGAGTATTTCCTGGTCACAGCTGCTGTCTTCTCTCTCCTCTCCCACAACCTCAATAAAAAAAATGAAAAACAGGTATTTCTAAGTGCATTTTAGTGAATTGGGCTGTTTACCTTTGGAACAACAAATTGGTAAAATATTCAATTCTATAATTTTGAACTGAACTTAAATCCATTTAAAAAAACACTCTTGCACCAAAGACATAGTGTGAACATAGTTAATTATACGCATGTGCAAGTGTTGTAAGGCATTAAAATAAACTGCGATTAATGACGTTAAACTCCAAAATAATCAAGCAAATAATATGAAACAATTATCATTTCTATTTCTGACAATAATTTTCTTAAGTTCTTGTGAAAAGGAAACTTACGTTGATTACTATATCGACAACCAATCCTCAAGTATTATATCAGTTGACGGTGAGAACATTATCGCCTCAAGCCAAATCGACAAAATGATTAACCCGAGCGAAAAAAAAGATGTTGCAGCTTGGAGCAAGCGCGGCAAGGAAACTGATTATTTTGAACCAACTTCTATGTTTGGAAATGACTTGTTAATTACAAATGCCACAGGAGACACTTTGACAAAAGATTACAAATTATTATCCAATTGGACTTCGGACGTTGATGACCAAAGGGCAGTAGCAAGTCACGAATACGTTTTAGTTATTACGGACGCTGACTTTTAAAAGAAAAACGCCTTGCAATCGAGTAGATGGCTCAGACTAATATAGCCGGAGTTCACCTCTCACACCACCGTACCGATAGCTATCGGTACGGGTCTCGTATACGGCGGTTCAATAATGATACATCAACGTTTGTAGTATTCGACTAAACTAATATAACCTCTCCTTTTCAACCGTTCAATTGTGATTGTAGTTCCTAGAATTGGACTTTGAGCTACTGCCCATCCTCCCATTCTGGTTCTGCTCCATGCATATGCTTGTCCTTGGTTAATTCCTAGTCGAATTAGATTTTTCCTTTTCCGATCAGGCTTTTTCCAATGATGCCATATGCAGTATCTCAATCGATTTCTTAACCATTCTTCCAACTTTTTAAGTTTAGCTTGAATGGATGCTTGTTTGTAATAATTTATCCAACCTCGAACCAACAAATTGATGTGGTGGATCCGTTCATCAAATTCAGCAGGAATAGTCTTCTTGGTTAACATTTTAAGCTTTGCTTTAAAGGTTTTCCATTTCGACTTTTCTACCACTAATTGATATTTTCCTTTTGACCCTTTCTTGTAAGATGCCACAAAGGAGTGACCTAAAATAGTAAAGGTTAAAGGACGACGAATTCCGCTCTTCTGTCGATTGATTGGTAATCGAAGTTTTTGCTTTAAATACAAGTAAAGGTTGTTCCCTACTCGCTTTGCAGCGTTTTTACTTCTAACATAAACACTAAAGTCATCGGCATATCTTACATATCGTAGACTTCTACTTTCTAACAATTTATCTAACTCATTGAGTAAGATATTTGAGAGCAGAGGGCTTAAAGGTGAGCCTTGCGGCACGCCTTTGTTTCGTTTTTGTAATTTACCTTTGATGAGTATTGGTGCTCTAAGAAATGAACGCAATAATTCCAGGGTTTGCTCGCACTTTACTTTTCTGTATATCAACTCTAAAAGCACGTAGTGTTCTACTTCATCGAAGAAAGACTTCAAATCAATGTCTACTATATGCTGGTATCCTGAATTAATATATTCCAAGCTTTGTGCAATGGCTTGTCCTGCATTGCGTTTTGGGCGAAAACCATAACTATGCTGTTGGAAGTCTACTTCGAATATAGGCTGCAGTACTTGATGTAATGCTTGTTGAACTACTCGGTCTGTTGCAGTTGGTATACCGAGTAACCTTGTTTTACCATTGCTTTTCGGTATTTCAACGCCCAATATCGGAAGCGGCTGATAAGCTCCACATTCTAATTCTTGGGTGATTCGCTTTCCATTTACTTGAAGAGTTGATTTTAGTGTTTGCACACTTAATCCATCAACTCCCGCAGCTCCTTTATTGCGATACACCTTCAAATAGGCTTCGTTTAGATTTTCTTTTGTTGTTAATTGTTTAATCATTAATACTTCATTTGTTCTGTTGTCTCGCTTAATCAATGGCTGCTTTAGTACTAGATTACTATCATTAACATACTACTGCTCCATTATTTATTAAAGACCATTATCGTTCAGTCCTTCACTAATGTTCAGCTCATTAACTACTATGACTTCGGCTGACTTCTCCGTTCTACCAACTCGTGGTTTCAGAGATCTCCCTTGGTAAGGTAAATAGCCTTTTCAATAAACTTAGGCTAAGCCTATGCAAATTCGCAATTCTTGTTCTCTTCTTAGCGACCTAACTTCTCACTCTAGCCGTGGACTTCACCAATTTCTGCAAGGTAGATTTTGATCAAACAAAATCGCAAAGTTTTGCTTTTCAATTTAAGAACTTATTTGGCTCAACTTATTTGTCACATAGACTGAGAACCTAACCATAAATTGACGGACTGAGAACAAGACTGATAAAAAAAGAAAAGCCCATAACATTAAATATAGTGCATATTGAGTCAGTAGGTTAAGAAAGTTTTTTTACTCTTTGATACTCCGTAAAATTCGCAAGCGAATTTTGTAGAAAAGAAACCGTGCCTGCGGCAGGCAGGATGTACAATTATCCCGTTCGAACGGGATTTTTACTAATAAGCCCCGAAAGCTTTCGGGGGCAAACTGTATCTTTAACTTTGTAACGCATGTATCTTAATGAACATTGCGACTCGTCCTGAATAAAAGATACCTAGAATTATCTTCAGAATTCGATAAAATTTTGGTAGAACAAGTATTTACGCTTGGTGCAGCGCCAAGCTTCGAGTTTTATTGCTACAAAAACAATAAACTAACTAAATTTGAATACAACGAATAAAAAAGTACTGTATGAAGTAAGTGAGTCCTTCGCTTAACATGCACCAACTAAAAAGCCCGTTTCAACTTGCGTTGAAACGGGCTTTTATTGTATTCTAAGTTTCTACATTGCCAAACACTTCGACTATCGCTCAGTGTGACAATTGGAAACAATTTAGTTCATCAAACCTGCCATTAATTTTCCAATCTCAGCAGGAGAGTCAGCAACAGTAATACCGCACTCTCTCATAATTTTCATTTTCGCTTCAGCAGTATCATCAGCTCCACCAACAATAGCACCTGCATGGCCCATTGTTCTTCCTGCTGGAGCAGTTTGTCCTGCAATAAAACCAACCACTGGCTTTGTTCCGTTTGATTTAATCCAATTGGCTGCATCTGCCTCCATAGAACCTCCAATCTCACCAATCATGATGATGCCTTTCGTTTCAGGATCGTTCATTAGCATTTCAACCGCTTCTTTAGTTGTTGTTCCAATAATTGGGTCTCCACCAATACCAATTGCAGTTGTAATTCCCAAACCAGCTTTCACCACTTGGTCAGCTGCTTCGTAAGTTAATGTTCCAGATTTAGAAACAATACCAATGTTACCTTCTTTGAAAACAAAACCTGGCATGATACCAACTTTCGCTTGTCCCGGAGTAATTACACCCGGACAATTAGGACCAACTAAAGTACAAGACTTGCCAGATAAGTATTCCTTCACCATAATCATGTCTTTGGTTGGAATACCTTCGGTAATACAAATAATCACCCCAATTCCAGCCTCAGCAGCTTCCATAATTGCATCAGCAGCAAATGCTGGCGGCACAAAAATAATTGAAACATTCGCTCCAGCTTTTTCAACCGCTTCAGAAACGGTATTGAACACCGGACGATCTAAGTGCGTTTGACCTCCTTTTCCAGGAGTAACACCACCAACTACATTTGTTCCATACTCAATCATCTGTCCTGCGTGAAAAGCCCCTTCACCACCGGTAAATCCTTGTACAATTACTTTTGAATCTTTGTTTACTAAAACACTCATTTTATATCTTGTTTAGTTCTTTTTATAAGGCTTCCAAAATTAGTTTTTATCCTTTTGCCAAACAACAGTTAAACTGAAGAATTTTCTAAAAATCGAGGGTCAATTGATAGCCTTCTAATCCCTTCATTTTATCCACATTGTCTAATTGCGAAAGGGCAATGCCCAGCAAGCGCACTTCTTTTTCTAAATACTCGGGCTGGTGCAGCAATTCCAACACCAACTGCCAAATCAAAGTGGCCGAGCTCGTAAAATGATCCAAACTTTTCGATCTTGTTTTTACGGTAAAATCATGGTACTTGATTTTTAGGGTAATGGTTCGCCCTTTTCGCCCTGTAGATATAATGCGCTTCATGAGCGTTTCGTGAATCTGCAGCAAGGCCTCTTCTACCTCCGCTTGTTCAAATAAATCTTTCGAGAAGGTATTTTCTGCTCCTATGGATTTTCGAATTCGGTCTGGCTTTACTTCTCGCTCGTCATTCGCAGTAACAATGTTGTAATAATGTTTCCCCGCTTTTCCATACCTCCGAATTAATTCGCTGCGCTCCAACTGCATTAAATCAGCTCCTGTGAAAATTCCCTGCTCGTTCATTTTTTTGGCTGTCACCTTCCCTATTCCATGAAATTTATCAATGGCCAATTGCTCCATAAAGGGAATGGCTTGCTCGGGTAAAATCACACTCAATCCGTCAGGTTTGTCAAGGTCAGATGCTGTTTTTGCTAAAAATTTATTGAACGAAATACCGGCCGAGGCAGTCAAACCTACTTTATCTTTGATTTCTTGGCGAATGAGCATGGCTATCTTGATTGCCGATTTCAATTCCTTTTTGTTGTACGTAACATCCAAATAAGCTTCGTCAAGCGAGAGGGGCTCTACCAAATCGGTGTAATGATGAAAAATCTCCATAATTTGGGAAGAAATTTCTTTGTACCGATCAAATCGGGGTTTTACAAAAATTAAATGCGGACACCTTCGTGCTGCAATACTCGATGCCAAAGCCGAATGAACCCCAAAAGCTCTTGCCTCGTAACTTGCTGCTGCCACCACGCCTCTTTGCCTTGAACCACCCACTGCAATCGGCTTGCCCTTCAACTCTGGATTGTCTTTTTGCTCCACCGAAGCGTAAAAGGCGTCCATGTCGATGTGGATAATTTTGCGGAATTCCGGAGTGGTGTCAGTCATCTTTTCAAAGGTAAATACAACACAATGCAATTGATTTCGTTTTTCACTTGTTAATTCTTCAAAAATAAAAGCAAAATGTTTCCAGTAATCTTCTCTAGTACAATACATTTGACCCGAAAACCGAACCAACCTCATCAAAATGAAAAAAATAGCACTCACTTTTTCAACCATTGTACTGCTCATGCTTGTTGGTAATGCCCAAGAAAGGTACACCGTAAACACCGTTATTAGCAGCTTAGAATGGATTGGTAAGAAGGTTACAGGACAGCACCAAGGTGTGATTGATTTGAAAAAAGGAAGTTATTTGTTCGAAAATGGCCTGATCACTTCAGGTGAGTTGATCATTAACATGCAGAGCATTAAAATAACTGACATTGAAGACAAAGAGCAAAACGACAAGTTAAAAAACCACTTGGTTTCAAGTGATTTCTTTTCGGTAGAAAAGCACCCTACAGCTCAACTGACTATTGTAAAGAGTCAAAAAATTGACGAAACAAGACTCAAAGTCACGGCTGACTTGACCATTAAGGAAATTACAAAACGCATTGAATTTGAAGTAACCCTGCTTATTGAAGGTAAAAAAATGGTTGCCATTGGTGAAGTTGACATCGACCGAACGCAATTCGATATTCGCTATGGTTCCGGTTCTTTTATTGACAACCTCGGCGACAAAGCCATTAAAGACCTGTTTACCATTAAATTTAAAGTTGCCTCCCTGACGAAGTAACGAATCGACAGAACTCCTTACTTTTGAAGAAAAAGTTGAAGCGTCAATTTCTTAACCCATTCATTACCCTTTTGGGAACGCTTGCCTTTTTGCTGTTTTTTTATGGCGAAGCACTATTGAACCCTAATAGCTATCTTTTTAGCGGCAAGGGCGACGGTGTAAAAAACTATTTCACTTTTGCTTCTCACCTCAAAAACAACAAGAGTCTCACCAACTTTGAAGGATTTAATTATCCTTACGGAGAGAACTTTTTGTACAACGATGGGCATCCACTTTTAATTGTGGTGCTTCAACCCATCGTTCGCATTTTTCCAAGCGTATCAAATTATTCCATTGGGCTACTAAACAGCCTCATGCTTCTCTCTTTGCTACTCTCTTCCTACGTGCTTTTTCTGTTGCTTCGAGAACTCAATGTTCACAAATTTTTAGCGGTTTTGGGCGCTTGGGCGATTTTAATTTTAGCCCCTCAAATTTTTAGACTTGAAGGTCATTTTGCCCTATCCTATTCTTTTGTAATTCCGCTTTGTTTTTTGTGGCTATTGCGATACCTCCGTTCAACAGGTACATCCAAACACTTGATTTACCTTAGTATTTTCAATGCCCTTTTACTTTTTGTTCATGCCTACTTGGGCATTATTTCTATTGCAATTTTAATCGCTTTCTTTTTGGTCGATGGTGCTTTCTCTGTATTTAAGAAAAAACAAACGTGGTTAATTTTAGCCAGTGCCTTAATTTCCATGATTCCATTTTTAGTGGTAAAAACCCTCAGCGATTCCCACCAATTTAGAACTGATAATCCCTACGGTTTTTTTGAATACTACGCAGACTTAGATACAGTGATCCTACCCCATCATGGTCCGTTGAAGAACTTTATTTTCAACCTCCTACCGGGCTTCACCCAAACATGGGAAGGCTGGGCCTATTTAGGAATTGGAACACTAATGCTTTTGCCTTTTGTTGCATGGCACTTTTTCAAAAACTTCCGCCAAACAGAAACCTTCGCTTTGAACAAAATTGTATTGGCTTCCTTCCTTTTACTGATGTTCTCCTTCGGAGTTCCATTTCGTTGGAGCTTGGAAAACCTTCTTGAATACGTCCCCATTTTAAAACAGTTTAGAGCAATTGGTCGTTTTGCTTGGGTCTTCTATTTTGCTATTTCTGCTTATGCCTTTTACTTCATTCACTTTTGGTTAGAACAAATCCAATCTAAGGCCGGTAAAGTACTTTTAATTCTAGCGCTTCCGGTATTAATGTTTACAGAAGGGATACCGTATCATTTGGAGGTTGGAAATAACATAAGTCAGGTTAAAAACAAGTTCAACGAGAAAAATCTAGATAACGCTTTCGTTTCTGCCTTAAAACAAATAGACCCTACAAAATTTCAAGCCATTGTTCCGATTCCGTTCTACAATGTTGGTAGCGAAAATTATGATAAGCAAGCTTCGAACGAAAACTACTTCAATTCCATGTTGCTGGCATATCACACAGCATTGCCACTAACTTCGAACCACACGGCAAGAGCTTCATTAATTGAAAGCCGAAATGCAATGCAATTATTTGCCCCGAACTTTTACCCAAAGGCAATTCAAAAAGATCTTCTTTCTATGCTTCCCTTTTTGGTAATTTGGGATAAAAACGAACACATTGAACAAGAAGAAAAGGACCTATTACAAGCAGTCAAATGGCTTGGGGAGTTTGATTCATTTTCAGTTGGACGGTTACCTTTTGGTGCTGTTTTTGAACTCACTGCCCAGAAAGAAATCAATGCATTTTTACATGACACAACGCTTATAAATTCTCGTGGATTCTTGGTAACTGATTCTTCCAAGTATTTTCATTTTGAAGATTTAGCTAAAAAACAAACTGAAAAAGCACCTTACCAAAGCGATAACCACCTCGAAATTAACCAACAACACAAAAATAAGTTAACAGCAATTAGCGCATCGAAATTAGACCAATCGCAAACGTACCAAGCCTCTGTTTGGCTCAGCAACGATTCTCGAAACGCAGGTCAAGACGATTTAAACCACCTTGAATTTGTGGTAGAAGAAAAGAATGAAAGTGGAGAGCTATTGCAAGTAGTTAGAAAAGAAGCAATGTCCACTTTTATCCATTTTGAAGGCGAGAGTTTAATTCAATTGAAATTTTCCCCAAGCTCAAATGAAAGTAAATTGGAATTTTATCTCGACGGAAATTCTCCTCAACCCAATACAAGCTATGCTGCTGCGTTTTTTATCCGAGACACTCACTTGAATGTATTTAAAGTTTTCGAAGGGTCTAAAGAAAAACCAACTTCTTTATTTAAAAACAACCACAGCATCAAAACCGAAAAATAGGTCGGCTATTTTCGATTAAAGTCCTAACATTGCGTTATCAATTTGAAGCACAGCATTGGAAAAACAAGGCTTTCTATCACTCGTCAACCTCCGTTTAAGACAATCGGCATTAGCCATTAGCATTGTAGCAGTTATTGCCGTTTTTTACGATTTCGGCTTCAACCAAAGCGATCGAGTTAAATTTGGACTAAACAGCCTGTACACCTTAACTCTACTTGTGGGTATTGTGGCCACAATTGTTCGCTACTTTAGAAAAACAGAGACACCTCCTTTCCAAGCCTTTATTTTTGATTTTTTGAGTGTTTCGCTGTTTGGATTATTGCTTATTGACAAATCCAACCTCTTTCCACAAATTGAATTCTTTGACTTTTTTAACTCCGCTCCGTGGATTTATGCAGCAATATTTTTAGTGTTTATCAGGGAACTTGGCTCAAGAAAATTAAACCTTTCAAGAACCTATTTTAATCCTGCGCAATTATTCATTATAAGTTTTTTAGGCATTATTTTGTTAGGAGCCTTGTTGCTGTTGTTGCCCAACGCCACGCATGGTGGAATTCGCTTTACTGACGCCATTTTCACCTCCACTTCGGCCGTTTGCGTAACCGGATTAATTGTGGTTGACACCGGAACGTACTTTACACTTTTTGGTCAGTGCATTATTTTGGCGCTTTTCCAAATTGGAGGGCTAGGAATTATGACCTTCGCCAGCTACTTTAGCTACTTTTTTCGAGGAGGAACAACGTACGAAAGTCAGTTGATGCTAAGCGATATGACAAGTTCTAACAAATTGAGCGAGGTAATTAACACACTTAAAAACATCATTTTAATAACCATTAGCATTGAATCAATTGGAGCCTTAATCATTTTTTCAAACCTTAACGCAATTGAAATTCCTTCTTTTTTCGACAGGGCATTTTTCTCAGTTTTCCATGCAGTTTCAGCCTTTTGCAATGCAGGCTTTAGCACACTGCCTGATAGTTTATATACGGGCTTTTTCAGGTTCAAATACGGCATTCATTCCGTTGCCATGGTACTTTTTATTTTTGGAGGGTTAGGGTTTCCTTTTGTATTTAACTTGTTCAAATATTTACGCTACTTATTCTCTAAAAGGCTATTGCCATTTTTATTGCAACAAGGAAAAGAAAACACTGTTACTCCTTGGGTCATTAACTTAAGTTCTAGAATTACCTTAATTACGAGTTTAACCTTATTTGTTTTGGGTTCTATTGTATTCTTCATTTTTGAGTATGACAATACCTTGGCAGAGCACAGCGGCTTTGGCAAAGTTATTACGGCCATGTTTGGAGCCGCAACCCCAAGAACTGCTGGATTCAATACCGTTGATACCTCAGCGATTAATTTTTCTACCTTGATGTTAATTTTCTTGCTCATGTGGGTTGGTGCATCGCCTGCCTCTACAGGTGGTGGCATAAAAACCAGTACGTTTGCTATTGCAACCCTCAACTTTTGGAGTTTAGCAAGAGGAAAATCGCGCATAGAAATTTTCAGAAGAGAAATCGCAGACATTACAGTAAGACGTTCATTCGCCATTATTTCACTTTCACTTGTTGTGATTGGCACAGGTGTCTTCATGATTGCATTTTTTGACAGCGATAAAGACCTTCTAGGCATAGCATTCGAGTGCTTCTCAGCGTATAGTACAGTTGGTTTAAGTGTAGGACTAACAGCACAGCTCAGCGACCCCAGTAAACTCGTAATCATAGGAATGATGTTTGTTGGCAGGGTAAGCATGCTCACCATTTTGATCGCCCTAGTGCGGAAAGAACAATATAAAAACTACAGGTACTCGAAAGAGGAAATTTTGATCAACTAAAAGTTATAGATAAAAGCTAAGGACAAAAGATGAAAAAGTCTCGTTTACTGATTTTTAGGGCACAAATATCATAAACCGTTCAGCCTTTATCAATAATCTTTTCATCCGTCTAAAATATCGTACAGCAGAACACGTCATATTTTAATTTACTTTCTAATTTAGCAGTATGAAATACATCATTTTCGGATTAGGAAACTTTGGAGCTTCCTTAGCTCAGAAACTTACCGAAGCAGGTAACGAAGTAATAGGAGTAGACAACGACATGGACAAGGTTGACGCCTTAAAAGAGTCCATTTCACACACTGTTTGCATGGATTCTACAGACCAGTTTACCGTATCAGGTTTACCACTTAAAGATGCTGATGTTGTAATTGTAGCAATTGGCGAACACCAAGGAGCCAATGTAATGACAACCGCTGTATTGAAAAACTTAAAAGTTAAGCGATTAATTTCAAGAGCTATAACTCCACTCCACGAAACCGTTTTGGAAGCCATTGGTGTTGACGAAGTAGTTCACCCTGAAGAGGAAACCGCCGAACGCTGGGCGAAAAAATTAACCTTAAAAGGAGTTGTAGAATCGTTTGAATTGAGCAGCCAATACAGTATTGTAGAAGTAAACGTACCCAAGAGATATGCAGGTAAAACCTTGGCAGAAGTTGGCTTCCGAAAACACTACAACGTAGTTGTACTTACTACCATTAAGCGTGAAGAAAAGAAGAACCTATTGGGATTAAACCGAGTAGTAAATACAGTTCAAGGTGTGGCGTCGCCAAAAACAGTTTTAGAGGAAGATGACATTATGGTAATTTACGGAGATAATAAGGACATAAAAGGCTTATTGAACGAATAAGACTTCGTTAAGCATTATATTGATACTAATCTCATTTTAGAAGTTACTCGTGCTAACGATAACTTAGCTTATTGGTGATTAGATAAGCTGTTTTTATGAAAAAGCTAACTTATTCAGACATTCCTTCACTTCTCATCGCTGAACGATACACTTCAAAATGAGGTTGATATTCTTTTTTTAAGCGTTTTGCTTCAAACCAATCGTGAAATAAAATCAATTCAGGTGAATCTGGATTCCAAGCGTATTTTTTGTCGGTTGACTTGAGTTTTTCTAGTTCATCCTCCACCTCTTTTGCTGTTTCGCTAAAATCATAATTCTGCTTATCTAATTCGTATAGAACTTTTAGTATCAATTTATCTCGTTCTCGAATTTCATATTGCCTTGAGGTTCTTTCTAAATATTTTCTAAAACTCTCAATATCGTAATCTATTAAATTGAGCTTTAGCATTTCTACTTGACAAAGTAAACGCATAATTCTGATCCAAACATTCCATCCTTCTTTATCTTTCTGAATTTCAGCTTTTTGAGAAAGAACCGTTTGAGCCTCTTTGTATTGTTTTAAACCAAAATAAGCGATTGCTGAATAAAAGTTTGTAACCGATTTTTCGTAACGAAATCCTTTTAAATCATCCTTCAACAAATCTTGGCAATCAAGCAAGGCTACGTGGTAATTCTTCAAATAAATATTAACTATCACTTTGGACAATGTTATATTATAGGAGCTAACACTTTTTCCTTTGGAATACAATTGCGCTTTGTCGAACATAGCAAGTGAGTCGTCAAACTTCAACAATAAACGATTGTAATACCCAATTTCGCCGTATAAGTATAGCAATCTCGCTGCAGAGTACAATATGTCAGACGTCAATACTATAATACCTCGATTATCCAGACCACTAATAGTTGATTCTTAATTGATTCTTAATTGATTTTTATGCCGCATTTTGGTATTTAATTTCTGGTTTTTCTCCTGTTCCTTGATGCTTTCTGTTGTTGTATTTATTTATCCATAAACCTATTCCTCTGTAAAGCTCTAATCCGTCTTCTGCAGGGTTTAAATAGATGTCGCGGTATTTTATTGAGCGCCAAAAACGTTCGATGTAAATGTTGTCTAATGCTCGTCCTTTGCCATCCATAGAGATTTGTATTTTTTCTTTTTTGAGCAAATTGATGTACTCTAAGCAAGTGAACTGAGAGCCTTGATCTGAATTCAATATTTCAGGTTTCCCATTTATTTCAATGCCACTTCTAACTACTCTCAAACTAGATTCAGCATCTAACGAATTAGATAGTCCCCAGGAAACAATTTTTCTACTGAATACATCTATTATGGCAGTTAAATACATGAAGCCTTCCTTCATCGGAACATAGGTAATATCTATTTCCCATACTTGATTGGACCGTTCAATATTCAAGTTTTTAAGCAGATAAGGATGTATGTATTTTCTTTCTCCTAACACAGTTAGCTGTTTTCTTGGGTAAATAGGAACGATATCCGCTAAACGCATAAGCCGTCGTACCCGCTCGTATCCTGCCTTATACCCGTTTTCCTCTAGCATTGCTTGCATGGTTAATACACCGGCCGTTGGATCTTCTGTAATGTGTTGATCCATTAAACGCATTATCTAAATTTTCTACAGACTCTCCTTTTCTAACGTAATAAAATCCACCTTTAGAAATGGTTAGAAGCGAGAGTTGACGATTTATTGAAATACCGGAATCTTTACTAACTAGACTCTTTTTCACGTCGTATACCCCAATTTGGTTAAGCTTTTTTTTAAAAAGTCACGCTCCATTTCTAGCTTACCAATTTTCGTATAAAGCTTCTCAGTTTCTGCTTCTACCTTATCAGTTTTTACAGCTTTACCTTCAAATACGGCACTGCTATTTTCGAGAAATTCTCGCTTCCACTGACTTATTTGATTCTGGTGTACTTCAAAACGAACGGCTAGCTTTGCAAGCGGTTCCCTTTCTTTTAGCGCTTCAATAGCAACTTTTGCTTTGAATTCATTGCTAAATTTTCTTCTTGTTCTTTTCATAATTTCCATTTTCTAAGTTATAAATTTTTCAACTTAAATAATGGTTCGAATTTGTCGAGGTAATATAAAAATCCATTTTGCACCCTTAAGGTTATAAAGCCTCAAGGGTTTTTTTATTGTTTAAATAATTTCTGAATTGGAGTTAATTGCCACCCTTGATTGGTCTGAAATCCAAACAATAACGAAAGGCTAGGTACAATTGAGCTAACCGGGTAAGCAGACACATCTTCTCCTTTTGAAATTCCGAAACCATAAAATAACAAAGGTACATGTGTATCATATTCATAGGGCGACCCATGAGTTGAGCCTTTGTCAGTATAAGTTGACCAGTTCGCTTCTTCGATCAAAATTAAATCTCCACTTCTTTGAGGATGAAAGCCTCTTAATGTCATTTGTTCTCGTTGGTCATTGGCTGCAGAAGTTTTTTCACAATCAACTACTTTGGCTATACCCTCTTGTTGAGTTAGCCAATTCAAGCATTTTAATTTTAACCGCTGATAATTCTCGTATTCTGCATTCTTTAAACTATCGTTGAAATAAACATTTAAATTCATTACTTGCTCAATCCATGCTTCTGCCAAACCCTCGTCATTAGCAATCTCGATTAGCTTTCTCTTCATTTCCCGTTGATTCAATTCCCCACTTGGAATTCCCTTTTCTTGCAAGTAAGATCTTGGCATACCGGCACCATGATCTGAAGTTAAAAACACAGTATACTCTCCCTCGCCAACTTGCAAATCAAGAAATGTCAGTAAGTCAGCAATTGTTTCATCTAATTTTACATAGGTATCCTGCACCTCAACCGATTGCACACCAAATCTGTGTCCAACATAATCGGTAGCCGAAAAACTTAGTGAAACGAAATCTGTATGCTTACCTTTCCCAATGGCCTCCTTCTCGACTAAAACTTTAAATAAATCAGTACTCATTTGGTTTCCTTGTGGCACCTTTTTTAAGATTCCCCAGTCTGAATCCTTTTTAGCTTTTACTAAATTGTAAGGAAATACTGTTTTAGATTTAGATGTTAATGGATATTCGTAATTGTTTAAGTCTGGAATACTTTCTGTGTAATCGTTTATAGATTTTGAAAGCGTCCAGCCTTTTACTAAGTATAATTCAGAAAAATCTAAGGCATTAAATTCTGACAACCAAGATGCATTAAAATTTGGATAAAACACATCAGATACCCACTTCCCTTTTTCACCATCAAACCAGTAAGCTCCATCTGCTAAGTGACCTGCAGGTAAAATCGCTCCTCGATCTTTCAATGAAATCCCATAACTCTTCGATTGAAAATTTGAAAATTGCTTTAATCCGTCAGCAAACGTTTCTACCAAAAGTCGTTTTGGACTGAATGCAGGAGCAAAATCGCCCTCTATTTCAACACAATAAACTGACTTTCGAGTATTTCTATCATACCAGTTGTTACCAACAATACCGTGCACAGAAGGCGAAGTTCCTGTAAATATGGTTGCATGTCCAGGACCTGTATAGGTTGGCTTATACGTGTAGTGAACATTTTTACAATTCAACCCGCCTCTCATTAATCGTTTAAAGCCATCATCTCCAAAATCTTGATAAAATCGTGTTAAATAATCGTACTTCATTTGGTCTACAACTATTCCCACAATTAGTTTTGGTTGTTTTATTTCTTGTGCAGCAACTTGAAGGTAAGCACAAAATAAAAAGGTAAGTACAAATCGATAACTCATTTTAGTGTTGTTTGAAGAGCATGGTCATCGAAGCAATTCCTGCACCAACGCTAATTGCTACGTTTAAAATTGCAAAAACAATGTTACCTTGCTTAATTAATTCGAAAGTTTCAATGCTAAAGGTGGAAAAAGTACTTAAGCCACCACAAAAACCAATCACTAAAAACAGGTACAACGCTTGTTGGCTTACATCCAATCGTAAATTAAATTGATACACAAATAAACCAACCAAAATACAAGCAACTAAATTGGCAACCAAGGTGCCGATTGGAAAATTAGTTTCAAAAAGCTGAAGCGAGTATTTGCCAATTAAAAAACGAAGCATCGCTCCTAATCCTCCTCCAACAAACAATAGCAATAAACTCTTAAGCATGATGAAAATGTTTCATAATTGGAGATGCAATTCTAAAAACCAAAAAGGCAATAAATAATCCTAAAATTGCCCCACCTAGAATATCTGCAGGATAATGTACGCCTAAATACACTCTACTGTAAGCCACTAAAGCAGCCCAAGACACTAAAAACACAAATGCTTTTCGATTTAAAAATAAGCCAAGTAAACCTGCTGTTGCAAAGGAGTTAGCAGCATGGCTAGAAACAAAGCCAAAACGACCGCCGCATTTCCCATTCACCAAATGAACTACTTCCTTTAAATCCAAATTATGACAAGGTCTCCAACGCTCAAAAACTTCCTTAAATAATTTTACCGAAAATTGATCCGCAAGAGTCACTGCCAAAGCTGTTGCTATAAGTACAACCCAAACGGATTTGTTATATTTTTTAATAAGTATAACTAAAAGAATTACATAAAACGGAAGCCATTGCAACTTGCCTGAAACGTGCCACATGATAAAATCTAAACTTTCTGAATGGAAACCATTCAGAAAAAGAAATAATTCACGATCCCACTGTTCCAGAAACTCAACCATTCGATTCGTTTATCTTTTGCCAGAGCAAATCCTTTAACTCCATAATGTTTTCTTGAGCAACCGAAGAAATGAAAATACATTCTTGAGGAGCAATCTCCTTTTGAATCTCTTTCTGTAGCTCAAGATCTAACATATCAGACTTTGATATTGCGAGAATTCTATTCTTATCTAAAAGTTCTGGATTATGCTCTTGTAACTCGTTGAGTAATATTTGATATTCTTTTACAATATCATCACTGTCTGCAGGAACTAAAAACAACAATACGGCGTTTCGTTCTATATGTCGCAAAAAGCGAAGCCCCAACCCCTTTCCTTGATGTGCTCCCTCAATAATCCCAGGAATATCAGCCATTACAAATGAACGATGGTCGCGGTAAGGTACAATTCCTAAGTTTGGCGTTAAGGTGGTGAAAGCATAGTTCGCAATTTCAGGTTTGGCAGCAGAAACTACTGAAAGCAAGGTTGATTTACCAGCGTTTGGAAAACCAACTAAACCAACATCTGCGAGTACTTTAAGTTCCAAAATTTTCCACTCTTCTCGTCCGTCTTCTCCAGTTTGAGCATAACGGGGAGTTTGATTGGTTGACGATTTGAAATGGGAGTTTCCCAATCCGCCTCTTCCTCCTTTCACAATAATTTGCTCTTCTCCGTCTTCCATTATCTCAAAAAGCACTTCTCCAGTTTCTGCATCTTTTGCTATGGTGCCAATTGGAACTTCAACAATCTGATCGTCTCCTTCTTTTCCGGTACTATTACTGTCGCCACCATTCTCTCCCGGCTGGGCAATAACGTGCTTTTTGTATTTTAAATGCAAAAGAGTCCATAATTGTTTGTTACCTTTTACAATTATATGGCCACCTCTTCCTCCATCTCCGCCATCTGGTCCGCCTTTTGCGGTCAATCGATCTCTTCTTAAGTGGTGCGAACCCGATCCGCCTCTTCCAGATCTGCAACAAATTTTTACGTAATCAATAAAGTTGCTATTGGCCATGTTTATTTTTTTGCAAAGGTATTGAATCTACGAGGAATTAAAAGCTCTGTGATTTCAAGTTTCACCCAATTCTATTTTTACAAAATATTCCAAAAAGTTGACTTATTTAAGACATATTTAATTCCACAGTTTGTCGAAAAATTCTTACTAAGTTGAAATTTCATTGTTAACTTTAGAACAACCAAAAAAACACATCTGATTGGAGATAGTTAACGTACTATTAGTAGAAAAAGTTGAATCAGAGGCCATGAAAGTGGCTGATTATTTAGGAGAAATTTCCACCCTCGACATTGACATTCACTATTGTAGCAACTTGTCTGAAAGTCATGAGATCTTGCACAACGAGTCCATAGACATCGTGTTGCTGAACCTTTTCTTATCAGATGGATATGGGATGCATTCTTACACGTCCTTCTTTTCTAAGTTCTCAGCTACCCCTTGAATTGTATTAACAGAAGTAAACGACACTGCCATTGCCGCAGAAGCGGTAAAAAATGGAGCTCAAGACTATATACCGAAAGAAAATGTGAGTAGCGAAACCCTTTTTAGGGCCATAACCTATTCTATTGAAAGAAAAAGATTTGAAAGAGAAATTAGAAAAAGTGAAGAACGCTATTGTCAACTTTTTACCCGATCTAAAGATGCAATCTACATTTCTACACCAAAAGGAGATTTTATCGATTTTAATCCTGCTGGGTTAGCACTATTTGGGTATGATGAGAAGGAGTTAACCAGCTTGAGTGTAACAGATCTTTATGTAAATCCCACCGATAGACATTTACTACGAGAGGCTTTAGAAAGAGATGGACAAGTTACCGACTACGAGTTAGTTTTAAAGAAAAAAGATAGCAAAACATTGGTAAACTGCCTCCTCAGTTCCAAAATATTGTACAACGAAGACAAAAGTATAAAATCATATCAAGGAATAATTAGGGACATTACTGAAAAGAAAAAATTTGAACAAGCACTTTTTAAAAGTCTTGCTGATTTAGATTTAGCCAACCAAGAACTTCATCAACTAAACGAAACTTTAGAGTTAAAGGTGGAAGAGCGAACTGAGGCGCTGCTGCGAGAAAAAGAAATAGTAGGAATTAACAGTAGGGAAATCAACGAGAGTATACAATATGCTAAACGTATTCAAGCATCAATTTTACCACCGATGCAACGGTTAAAAGAGGCTTTTATTGATTCCTTTATTTACTATGAACCTAAGGATGTGGTTAGTGGTGACTTTTATTGGTATGAAAAAGTAAAAGACAAGCCTTTGTTCGCCGTAATTGATTGCACTGGACATGGAGTACCGGGTGCCTTTATGTCAATTATTGGTTATACTCAATTAAATGAAATAGTTACTCAACAAAAAACTAATGATCCAGGTTTAATTTTAAGAGAATTAGATAAAAGGGTAAAAATAGCTTTAAACCAAAACAGCTTAAATGGAAAAAATAGCAAAGATGGTATGGAGCTTGGCCTTATAAACATAGACTTTGAGCAAAATAAACTAGAATTTGCCGGCGCAATGCGCCCTTTATATCTGGTTCGACAAGGGGAATTAAAAATTTTTAAAGGCTCCAAGTTTTCAATTGGCGGCATCTCAAGAAGAGAAAAAGAGTTTGCAACTTCGCGAATCAACATTCTACCAGGAGATTCTATCTATTTATTCTCTGATGGATATCCCGATCAATTTGGAGGTCCAAATGGAAAGAAATTCATGACCCGAAACGTAGCTGATATGCTAAGAAGCATTTCTCATTTACCAATGATGGAACAAAATAAGGCAGTGAAACACACTATTCAAGAGTGGATGAAAAACGAAGAACAGATAGACGATATTTTAATCTGTGGTATTAAGTTCTAACTTTTAATTGAAGAAGTTAAACGATCAAACACATCATCAACAGACCCTACACCTGCTATTGCATGGTATTTGCCTTGCTCATCGTAATAATTTTTTAAAGGAGCCGTCTTTTTATTATAGGTAATGATTCTATTAAAAATTACTGATTCATTTTTATCGTCTTCTCTACCGCTTTCTTTTCCTCTTTTAATAATCCGATCTACCAATTCCTCGTCGTCTACCTCAAGAGAAAGCATGGTATCAATTTCAGTGCTGTGCTTTTCTAGCAAATTATCGAGCGCTTCTGCTTGTTCGGTAGTTCTAGGAAAACCGTCAAAAATAAATCCTTTTGCACTTTCGTTTTCATTTAAGCAGTTGCCAATCATATCAATCACAACTTCATCTGGCACAAGCTCCCCTTTATCCATAAAAGATTTCGCCAAGGTACCTAACTCAGTTTCATTTTTAATTTCATTTCGCAAAATGTCTCCTGTAGAAAGGTGAACTAAGTCATATTTCTCTTTCAACTTAATTGCTTGAGTTCCTTTTCCTGCTCCGGGAGGTCCAAATAATACGATGTTCAGCATATCTTCGTCTGATTTTAAGTTTTGCGCTTGTGAAAGTACGTAAAGCTGATTTAAATTTCTACCAAAACCATCATAATCTAATCCATACCCTACAACAAATTCAGGGTCTATTTCAATGGCCACAAATTCTATGTCAATATTTTTGCTGTAAATCTTAGGTTTCATCAATAAGGTTGCCACTGAAACACTTGCAGCACCCATATTGGCAATGATTTCTGTAACCGCCTCAATGGTATTTCCTGTGTCTACAATGTCTTCAATAATAATTACATCCCTACCTGCTACTTTTTGATCTAACCCTAACAATTGACGAACATTGCCGGTTGTTTGAGTCCCGACATATGAAGCAACTTTTACAAACGACACTTCGCAGCTAAAATCAATTTTTCGCATTAAGTCAGTTGCAAAAAAGAAGCATCCGTTTAACACTCCAATAAAAACTGGCTTGCGTCCTCTATATTTTTTTGTGATTTGGTCAGCTACTTTGCTAACTGCTCTATCAATCTCTTCCGCCGAAATAAATGGCTCAAAGATTTTGTCGTGAATTTTTATTCGGCTCAAACTAAATGTTTTGATTTAGAAAGGGGCAAATGTATCAATATTTGAGGATTCACAGCGGCGAAACAATGTTAATTCCATTTATCTTTGCTAACCTAAAAACGCAGAGCAAGATGAAAAATATTCACTCCCAAAATTTCAAAATTGGTATTCTTGGAGGCGGTCAACTAGGCCGAATGACATTACAAGAAGCCTACAACCTCAACTTGCACATTGATATTCTCGACCCATCATCAAACGCTCCTTGTAAAAACTTAGCCAATGAATTTGTAGTTGGAGATTTCAAAAACTACGACGACGTTTATGCCTTTGGCAAAGATAAAGATGTTGTGAGTATTGAATTTGAGGATGTAAATTCTGATGCTTTGGTGCAGTTGGAAAAAGAAGGAGTGAAAGTTTTCCCACAACCTAACATTTTAAAAATAATACAAGATAAAGGACTGCAAAAACAATTCTACTCAGACCATAACTTGCCTACCTCTAATTTTGAATTAATTGAACATAAGGAAGACCTTGCGAAAACAAAACTAAACTTTCCGGTTTTTCAAAAGCTAAGAACTTCTGGTTACGACGGTTATGGAGTGCAACGAATCAATTCAAAAGATGAATTAGAGAATGCGTTTGATGCACCGTCAGTTATTGAAGAAGGGGTTGATTTAGACAAAGAGCTTTCAGTAGTGCTTGCTAGAAACGAAAAAGGTGAGATAAAACATTTTCCGTTAGTAGAGTTAGAATTTAATCCGAAAGCCAACATGGTGGAGTTTCTATTTTCTCCAGCTAATGTTAGTAAAGTAGTTGAAGAAAAGGCCTATAATTTAGCTACCACTTTAATTGAAAAGTTGGAAATGATTGGTTTACTTGCTGTTGAATTATTCTTAAATAAAGATGGTGAGATCCTAATCAACGAAATTGCGCCAAGAGCACACAATAGTGGACATCAAAGTATTGAGGGGAATTATACCTCGCAATTTGCTCAGCACCTGCGCGCTATTTTAAATTTACCTTTGGGCAATACAGATTTAATTGCGCCTTCAGTAATGCTCAATTTATTAGGCGAGGAAAATGCGAATGGAACTGCACACTACGAAGGGTTTGAACAGATTTTGGCTGAAAAAGGTGTTTATCCTCATCTGTATGGTAAAGAGTTGGTAAAACCCTTTAGAAAAATGGGGCACATTACTATTTTAGACGAAGATTTAGAAAGAGCAAAAGATAAAGCAAGAAGAATAAAAACGATTGTTAAAGTAACTTCAAAATAATATGACAGCAAAAATTGGAATTATCATGGGTAGCATCTCTGACTTGAAAGTAATGCAAGTTGGTTTAGATTTTCTGAAAGAACAACAAATTGATTTTGAAGTCGAAATAGTTTCAGCACATCGTACGCCAGAAAAAATGCTTCACTATGCAAAAACCGCAAAACAGCGTGGATTGAAAGTTATTGTGGCCGCAGCAGGTGGCGCAGCTCACTTGCCTGGCATGGTTGCCGCTTCAACTCCTCTGCCTGTAATTGGTGTTCCAATCAAATCTTCGAACTCTATTGACGGTTGGGATTCTGTTCTGTCTATTTTACAAATGCCCGGTGGAGTTCCTGTTGCTACAGTTGCACTGGACGGAGCCAAAAACGCAGCGATTTTAGCCGCTCAGATTTTGGCCACAGCAGATGAAAGTATTGCACAGAAAATGGATCAATTTAAACTTGATTTAGTGAAGAAAGTAGATCAAATGAACGAAGAATTAAACTCTAAAAAGTAGTAAAATATGCCTTCAACTAGTTTATTTTCAACAGAAAAAATCGTTGAAGCGCATGAGCGAATAAAACCTTTTATTCACAGAACCCCCGTACTTAGCTCAACTGCAATTAATGCTATAGCTGGCTGCCAGTTATTGTTTAAGTGCGAAAACTTTCAAAAAATTGGAGCATTTAAAATGCGCGGAGCTACCAATGCCGTGCTTCAGTTAACAGAGGCGCAAAAGAAAAATGGTGTTGTTACGCATTCCTCAGGAAACCATGCACAAGCCTTAGCTAAGGCTGCTCAAAGTGCAGGTATTAAAGCGTACATTGTAATGCCCGAAACTGCACCGAAAGTAAAAGTAGCAGCAGTTAAATTGTACGGGGGGCAGGTTACGTTTTGCAAGCCAACACTGCAGGCCAGAGAAACAACAGCTCAAAAAATTATAGACGAGAAAGGCGCAACGTTTATTCACCCGTACGACAATGCCGAAGTAATTCTAGGACAAAGCTCATCTGCAAAAGAGCTCTTTGAAGATTACCCGGATATAGATGTATTTGTTTGTCCAGTTGGTGGAGGCGGATTACTGTCTGGCAGCATTTTAGCTCGAGATTACTTCTCCCCAAACACTATTATTTTTGCCGCAGAGCCTGAAGGTGCGAATGATGCTTATCAATCATTTCAAGCAAAAAAGTTAATTCCACAAACTAACCCAAACACCATAGCAGATGGTCTGCTCACCTCTTTAGGAGAACTTAATTTCCCTATCATTTTAAACGGGGTAAAAAATGTACTTACCTGTTACGACACAGAAATCGTGGCAGCGATGCGCCTCATTTGGGAGCGGATGAAAATTATTATCGAACCTTCCTGTGCTGTGCCCTTAGCTGTTATTTTAAAAAACAAAGAGCTATTTGCCAACAAAAAAGTGGGCCTTATTTTAACCGGCGGAAATGTAGATTTAGAAAAGTTGCCGTTTTAAATAACCAAAATCAACAATCCCCTTTATTTTGCATTGTATTCCTAAATTTTAAACCGCTCTTTAATCGCTTGTTCTAACATTTCGTAATGACTGGGATATAATACCTCGATAATCTGGACCACTAAATGTTGATTCTTAATTGTATTTTATGCTGTATTTTGGCATTTAATTTCCGGTCTATCTCCTGTTCCTTGATGCTTTCTTTTATTGTGTTTATCTATGCAAAAACCTGTTCCTCTTTACAACTCTAATCTGTTTTTACGGGATTAAAAAAATGTGCCGATTTTTTGAATATAGCATAGTAGAAGTGGCTTAAAGTAATTGAGGTTGAAGATTAATAAAGTATTGGCTATTTTCGATAAATAATCAACTATTATTGGTCTTGATAGTCGAGTCATTACAGAATGATAAGTAATATTAACCTCAAAAGACTTAAAAAAGCACTTTCCTCTTTTACTTCAAAAGCAGAAAAGGTCGGAAACACAGCCATCAATATTGGGATTACACCCGACCCTCTTGTACTTCCCTACGAGATAGAGATAGGCCTGTATAGGATATTCAAAGAACTGATAAACAACAGCTTAAATCAGGTAATACAAAGAAAACAACTTTTTATTTTGCCAGTACTCTGACGATGGTATTGGTATTAAAGACGAATATCTATTAAACGGAATTGGATTGCAAAATTTAGAAAGTCGAATTTTATGATTCAATGGAACTATTGAATATGGAAACAATGAAGATAAAGGCTTTCATTCTAACATGAAAATACCTCTAACCCATACTACTGCCGAAAATCTTGAAGAAGCTAGTGACCATAGGACTAATTGAAGATCAATTACTTTTTAGAAGAGGAATTAAATCAATAATAAACGGATGGCGAGACTTTGAAGTCGTATTTGAGTCTGAAAATGGATTCTCCGTTCCCGAAAAAATGAAGAATTGCGAACAAGTGCCAGAAATAATCCTGGTTGATTTAACGCTACCACCAAACGGTTACAAAGAGTACAAAGGATAGAGTGTGGTGCAATTTCTAAAAAAGAATTATCCTAGCATTAAGGTTATTATTCTGTCGGCACACGAGGATAACTATTTAATTTCAAAGCTGATTGAAGATGGTGCCAATGGCTACTTGGTAAAAGACAGTGACCCTGAAGAAGTTCGAAATGCCATTTTAAAAGTGAGTGAAAAAGGCAGCTACATCAATGAACGAACGTTAAGTGCCATTCAAAACAAATTAAGAGGTAAGGTGAACAACGATAAATCACATGAGCCCTTAACCAAAAGAGAGCAAGAGGTGCTCAAATTGGTTTGTCAGCAAATGACAGCATCAGAAATTGCCGAAAAATTATTCATCAGCGAAAAAACAGTAAATGGCCATAGAAATAGCCTGTTACATAAAACGTATTCGAAGAATGTAACAGGCCTTGTCATGTATGCCATCAAGCATAAACTGGTTGAATCTATTTAAATCGCATTGTCCATAATTTCTTGAACTACCTCAGGATTTAACAAGGTACTGGTATCGCCTAAGCTACCAGCGTCTTTTTCTGCAATTTTGCGGAGAATCCTTCTCATAATTTTTCCGCTTCTTGTTTTCGGCAAACCAGTGGTAAATTGAATCTTATCCAGCTTTGCGATTGGCCCAATTCTGTCGGTAATCAATTGATTGATTTCCTTTCTTAGGTTATCGTGGTCTCTTCCCTCACCTGTTTCTTTCAAGGTAACATACCCGTAAAGTGCGTTGCCTTTAATGTCATGCGGAAAACCTACAATGGCGCTTTCTGCTACAGCAGGATGCTCGTTGATCGCATCTTCAATGGGTGCAGTTCCCAAATTGTGACCACTCACAATAATTACATCGTCAACCCTTCCTGTAATACGGTAATAACCTACAGCATCTCTTCGCGCGCCATCTCCTGTAAAATACATGTTTTTAAAGGCACTAAAGTACGTTTCTCTGTATCGGTCGTGATTGCCATAAATGGTTCTCGCCATTGATGGCCAAGGAAACTTAATGGTTAAACGCCCTTCAACCTGATTGCCGATAATCTCTTGACCGTGCTCGTCCATTAAAGCAGGCTGAATTCCCGGCAAGGGTAAAGTAGCAAATGTTGGTATGGTTGGCGTTGAATATGGAATTGGGCTAATCATAATTCCACCTGTTTCAGTTTGCCACCACGTATCTACAATCGGGCTTTTTTGCTTTCCTACATGGTCGTTGTACCAATGCCACGCTTCTTCATTAATGGGTTCTCCAACAGTTCCTAGCACTTTCAAGCTGCTTAAATCATGACTGTCTACAAAGTCCAATTTTTCTTTTGCTAACGCTCGGATAGCGGTAGGAGCGGTATAAAATTGAGTCACTTTATGTTTTTCTACAATTTCCCAAAAACGTCCAAAATCTGGATAAGAAGGAACACCTTCAAACATAACGGTTGTAGCGCCATTGGCTAGAGGACCATACACAATATAGCTATGCCCTGTAATCCACCCAATGTCAGCGGTACACCAATACACATCGTTTTCTCTGTATTGGAATACATTTTTGAAAGTGAAAGCGGTATACACCATGTAACCTGCTGTGGTGTGCACCATGCCTTTTGGCTTTCCGGTAGAACCTGAGGTGTATAAAATAAACAATGGGTCTTCTGCATCTACTATAGTAGCTTCGCAATCTGCAGAAGCATTATCCAATAAAGGTTGAATCCAAACATCTCTGCCTTCCTTCATGGTTACTTCACCTCCAGTTCGGTTTACCACCAAATTCGTTTCTACTCCGGGACAAGTTTCTAGGGCTTGGTCTACAATTCCTTTTAGGTCGATGGTTTTTGCTCCTCGGTAAGAACCATCTGAACAGATTACCATTTTGCAATCGCAATCGTTAATTCTAGTAGCCAAGGCCGTAGAACTAAAACCAGCAAAAACTACTGAATGCACCGCTCCTATTCGGGCACAAGCCAAAACAGAAACCGCCAATTCAGGAATCATCGGTAAATAAATACACACTCGATCTCCCTTTTCAATTCCTTGAGCCTTTAACACATTCGCAAACTTGCAAACTCTTTCGTGTAGCTCTTTGTACGAAATGTGTTGAGCTTTTTCTTTGGGATCATTTGGCTCAAAAAGAATGGCTGTTTTATCAGCTCTTGTGGTTAAATGCCGATCGATGCAATTTTCTGTGATGTTCAATTTTGCTCCCTTGTACCATTGTACTTCAGGTTTTGAAAAATCCCATTCCAATACTTTGTCCCATTTCTTTCTCCATAAAAAATGCTCTTCTGCAATTTCTTCCCAAAAATTCTCAGGGTTCCTAACCGATTTACGGTAAACTTGCCAGTATTCTTCTAAATGCTTGATGTGATAATTACTCATTGTTAGTTTCTTTATCGTGTTACCTAATCTGCGTAGTGAACAAATAGGTCAAACTTAAAAATAGCCAATTCTCTGATAAGTTATAATTTCTATCTTCTTTATTTCTTTTATCGAAAATTTATACTACAGAATTATCATTTCTTACGAGATAGAATAATCAACAGTAAAATAAACCCAATAATTAGTCACGAATCAATCCAAATTTTCTACTTTTGCAGCCGATTAATGGCCTCGTAGCATAACTGAATAGTGCACCACATTACGGCTGTGGAGGTTACAGGTTTGAATCCTGTCGAGGTCACTTAAGAATGAAATCCCCAATGCATGGCATTGGGGATTTTTAGTTTAAAATGCGTTGAACTCGTTCATAAGAAAATTTAAACTAAAAATCCATATTCGGCGAAAGCCGAATTTAGGATTTCATTTAGACTACGGAGTGTAAAGGATGGGCAAAGCCAATCCTGTCGAGGTCACAATAAAAGAAGTTAATTATCTATTTAATAGATGGTTGACTTTTTTGTTTCCCCACATCTTCCCCACCATAGAGCTTTTTAGAATTATTTGCAGTAAAAGAGATTTGACATAACTCACCATACTTTACTAGTCTAATTTACATTTTTTAGTTGCCACTCCCAAAAGAAAATAGTTTATAGTCCCCAGACTCAAGATTGCTAATTTGAGAGCTACCAAAATTTCTTACTAGAACGTGAGTTCGACCTAAGCGACTTTCAATCCTGGCAACAAACGTTGAATTTTTACAGACGGTTTTGAATCTAAGAACGAGTATGCTGTTAATCCTGCGACTAAGTTTCCAATGAAATTGTCAAATG
>CAJQLW010000008.1 GCA_905479325.1 uncultured Flavobacteriales bacterium | reverse complement strand
GATTCTTTTGCAGCAGTTACTTGGTTGTCGAAATACTGAAAGTCGGCTAGTAGCGCATACGATTTTGCATCTTCTGGATGTGCCTTTGTTACTTTTTCGCAAATGTCAATGCCTTCTTGTTTTTGCTCTTTGTTTTTACTGTCAACCTGATAAAACGTTAAAATGTATTTGATTTTATCGTCAATGTTCATTTCAGGATTTTCAAATGCCTTTCCAATGTACTCTTTGTATAAGTCCTGTTTACCATCCTGCCTATAAAATTCAGCCATTGAAAATTGTACTTTGTAATTCGTCGAGTCAAGGCGTTGCATTTTTTCATAAACTTCTAATGCTTTAGCTCTTCGACCATTTGCAGCATACGTATCTGCGAGTATACCATAGTAATTGATTTCGTCAGGGTAAGCGTCAATTAATTTTTGAATTTCAGCAGCAGCGGCATCCACATTGTTTTCTGACAAATACACCCGTTGTTTGAGCAAGGAAACCTCTTCTGTAACTCCCAGTTCTTCTTCTATTAAATTAATAACATCAATGCCTTCAGCTTTTTTGCCGTTATTCAACAATAATTGAGCAACTTCGTATTTCAACTCAAGTCTTTTCGGCTCATCTTTAATTAGTTGTTGAAACTCTTCTATTGCTTTTGAACTTTGCCCTAAATCTCGCAGGGCTGTAGCATATGAAAGTCGAAACCAATAATTGTTAGCATCGGCTTTTACTGCAGCGCTGTATTGTTCCAATGCTAACTGTGGCTTTTCTTGAATGCTGTATATGTTTCCAAGTTCGTAGTGAACGGCTCCATTGTTTGGCTTCATGTCTAGCGCTTTCTGAAATAATTTTTCGGCAGCATCATAATTGCCTAGAATTTTCTCTTTAGCTGCATCGGCATACGTCTCACCAAAGAAAATTTCCTTTGCTTCAGACTTGTCTTGTCCTTTTTCGCTGGGCAATTGCGCGGCGTTTTTTGAACCAGAGCAAGACCACAACAATAGGGCACAGAAGGAGGTGAGAAGTAGTTGTCGCATTTGCTTAAAGCTCGTTGTAATCGCCTATGCTAATTTGTTTAGCTGATTTGTTGATTTTAACTTTATTGCCAACCATTGAGTTGGTAAAGTTTAGTCCTTTTATTTCGGTATCGTTCTGAATAATTGAGTTAGAAATAATGGCGTTTTCAATTTTAGTGTTAGCACCAACAGAAACATGAGGACCCACAACGCAATTTTTTAAAATTACATGATGACCGATGTAACAAGGCTCAATGATGATTGCATTTTCTAGTTGTGCGGACTTTGAAATAATGTCTTGGTCTTTAATAAACTCTAACACGCGTTGGTTGGTGTTTACAGTTGCGTCCTTATTGCCACAATCTAACCACTCAATAACTTGACCTGGAGCAAACTTTGTTCCTTCGGCTTTCATTCTTTCGAGGGCATCCGTAATTTGATACTCTCCTTTATCTCGAATGTTATTGTCAATCAAATACTGTAAGTGATCTCTCAGGTATTCACCGTCTTTAAAATAGTAAATTCCAATAATTGCCAGGTCAGAAACAAACTCTTGAGGTTTTTCAATAAAATCTGTAATGTTATTGTCAGTATCTAATTTTACCACTCCAAAAGCTTTTGGGTCAGCTACCTGTTGAACCCAAATAATGCCATCTTTTGAATCGTCTAGTTTAAAATCTGCTCTAAAAAGTGTGTCAGCAAAGGCAACAATGGTTTTGCCGCCCATCATTTCTTTCGCGCATAAAATGGCATGCGCCGTTCCTAAGGCTTCTTCTTGGTAATAAATGTTTCCTTTCGCTCCAAGGCTTTCAGCAACTTCAATCAAATGATTTTCTACATCTTTTCCAAAATCGCCAATAATAAATCCAATTTCTTCAATCGGTTCGTAGCAAACGCCGGCAATGTCTTCCACCAAACGTTGAACAATGGGTTTGCCTGCAACAGGCACTAAAGGTTTAGGAACAGTTAATGTGTGAGGTCTTAAACGGCTTCCTCTGCCAGCCATCGGTACTATAATTTTCATCTTTCTATTTATTTTCTATGCGGCTCAATGGTTTAACTAGCCTTTGGCCTTCCTGCATTAGTTTAGTTATTTTACGCCGGTCGATCCAAATCCTCCAGCTCCTCGATCGGTATCGCCTAATTCTTCCACCTCAACCCATTCGGCTTGCTCGTGGGCGGCAATTACCATTTGTGCAATTCTCTCTCCGTTTTCAATCACAAAAGTTTCTTTTGAAAGATTCACTAAAATTACCTTTATCTCACCTCTGTAGTCTGCGTCAATGGTTCCCGGAGAATTAAGAACGGTAATTCCGTGCTTAAAAGCCAAACCACTTCTCGGTCTAACTTGCGCTTCGTAACCAATCGGAATTTCAATAAAAAGTCCAGTCGGCACAATTACCTTTTCTAACGATTCAACACGTATAGGTTCTTCAATATTAGCTCGTAAGTCAACACCCGCAGACGCAACCGTACCATAACTTGGCAAGTCGTGCTGAGATTTGTTTATGATGTTAATTTTCATGTAGATAAATTTATGTTGAATGCTACGAAATTAGGGCTTTTTTGGGTTTTTCTAAAAAGAAAATCAAACCAAGGAAAACCAATAATATCAAGCTATTAATGGTGAATTTGAAAATTGATTCCGCTTCTAAATTTAACAAGGTGGAAGACCAATAAAAAATAAGCGCTACGCCAAGGTAAAAGAAAATGGATTTCAAAGAGTATTTTATTTTGTAGTGTTTTTGACCAAGCAGATAAGAGATCACCGCCATGGTAGCATAACAGGCTAGGGTAGCCCAAGCTGAACCCGTATAACCGATTTTTGGAATTAAAATTAAGTTTAAAACGATGGTAATAATGGCACCAATTACCGCAATCATTGCTCCGTACTTGGTTTTGCCATTCAATTTGTACCAAACCGAAAGATTGTAGAAAATGCCCAAAAAGATGTTCGCAAAGAGCAATATGGGAACAATGTGAAGTCCTTCCCAGTAGGCTTCGTTGTTTACAAAACGTTTCAACTGATCGAGGTAAAGCATGACCACCAAGAAAATGATAGAGCACACAATTACAAAGTACTTCATAATCAAGGCGTATGTTTCTCTAGAGTCTTTTTCTTTTTCTTGAGAAAAGAAAAACGGCTCCGCAGCATAGCGAAAAGCTTGAATGAATAAACTGATGATAATGGATAGTTTGTATACGCCTCCATAAATTCCGACTTGGGCTTTTGCATCGAACAAACTCATGTCTTCTAACAGCAACCATTTTAGCAAGATTTTATCAGATGTTTCATTGATGATAATGGCAATAGAAGCGATCAAAAGCGGCCCTCCATAAACGAGCATGTTTTTTAAAATAGCCGTGTTGAACGAAAAGTTGATTTTTAAAAAATACGGGGAGACCATTAAGAACTTTACAATGGTGGCAAAAAGATTGGCGATGAAAACGTAGCCAATACCTATGTTGGGTGAATAGAAGGTATCTAAAATAAAGTTGCTTTCACCAGCATTGTACGCAGGAATGCAATAGCCAATCCAAAATACATTTAAGCCAATGTTTACCAAAATATTGGCCATGTTTACCGCGGCAAACCGAATGGCTTTGTTCTCAATTCTTAGGCGCGCCATTGGAATGGATGAGATGGCATCTAACCCAACAATGTAGGCGAACCAAATCACGTATTCCGAATTGTCGGGATACTTTAATAATGTAGCAATATCGTTGGCAAAAAAAGTAGCAAACGATATGAATAGAATGGTGGTGCTGAACAACGAAATAAGAACTGTGCTAAATATCGTTTTATGGTCGCTGTCGGCTTTCGATTGAAATCTAAAATACGCCGTTTCCATTCCATAAGTGAGCAAAACAACTAGAAATGCAACATAGGAATACATTTCAACAATTTCGCCGTACTCACTTGTACTAAACTTTCCGGTGTGCAATGGTACCAGCAGGTAGTTTAATAGGCGACCAATGATACTCGGCAGTCCGTAAATGGCAGTTTGCCCTGCTAGTTTTTGCAGTGCTTTCAATCGAAATGTGTTGGTTGTGGGTGCAAAAGTTAATTTTAGTTATTCGGGAAGTTGGCTTTTCTCTTTTCTAAGAAAGCAGTTGTTCTTTCTTTGAAGTCTCCCGTAGCAAAACAATTTGCAAATTCGTTAATCTCCGTTTCAAAACCATTTTCTCCATCGGTATAACCACTATTTACAGCTCTTATTGCTGCGGCAATTGCTACTGATGAGTTTTTTGACATCTTTTCACAAATCTCTAAACATTTGTTTATGAGTTCTTCTTGTTCTACTACGTAATTTACTAGTCCACATTGTTCTGCTTCAGTAGCTTTAATCATTCCCGCCGTAAAAATCAATTCAAAGGCTTTGCCTTTTCCTGCCAATTGCGCCAATCGTTGCGTTCCTCCATAACCGGGAATAACTCCTAAACTGACTTCTGGTAAACCCATTCTTGCATTGCTTGATGCCACTCTGATGTGACAACTCATAGCCAACTCTAATCCTCCGCCCAAGGCAAATCCATTTACCGCTGCAATAACCGGTTTAGAAGATCTTTCAACCAAATCAAACAAAATGTCTTGTCCGTTTTTGGCCAAGTCATGCGCCTCTTCTTTCGAGTAGGTGTTGAATTCTGAAATGTCTGCTCCTGCAACAAAAGCCTTTTCTCCAGAACCAGTAATAATGATTGCCTTAATGGCATCGTTATTTCCAGCAGCAGTTACTGCTTCGCTCAACTCTTTAATGGTTGCTCTATTTAAAGCGTTTAGCTTGTCCGGTCGATTGATGGTTATGATTTGGGTGCTCCCGTTTATTTCGGTAAGTAAATTAGACATGTCGTGATATATTTTTAGCAAATTTAATTTAAATCTCAGGCTTTCGGTAATTCAATGTAGAAAGTTGTTCCACTGCTTTGTAAAGAACTGAAGGTAATATTACCTTTCATTTGGTCGATAATGCTTTTTGACATGGCTAAGCCTAAACCCGTTCCCGATGATTTGGTGGTAAAATTTGGTTCGAAAATTCGATTGGCTTGAGAATCGCTAATTCCACTGCCATTGTCGCTTACACTAATGAGGAAGGAATTTTCTTTTTCAACTAATGATACTAATATGATTGGCCCTTCGACTTCTTCAGTTGCCTGAACAGCATTTTTAATTACATTGTTAAATACACGTAAAAGTTGATCCTTATCGCCTAAAACGATTGCCTTTGTTAAGTTTTCAGGAATTTCTAAGCCAACCATTAGCGAATGAGAATATAAATCAACCGCATTTTTTACAATTGGGATGAGCGAAACATGTTCAAGTGCTTTACCCGGTAATTTGGCAAAAGAGGAGAAGGCTGTAGCAATGTTGCTGAGTGTTTCGATCTGCTCCACAAGGGTTGTGGTTGTGCGTTCAATTCGCTCTTTTAGGTCGTCGCTATTCATGCTTGCAGAACGTTGCAGGTGCTGAATGCTCAACTTCATAGGGGTAAGTGGATTCTTAATTTCATGCGCTACTTGCTTTGCCATTTCTCGCCAAGCTACTTCCCGTTCCGACTTTGCTAAGGCTTCTGCACTTTCGTTTAATTCTATGGCAATTCTGTTGTACTCTTGAACTAATGCTCCAATTTCGTCTTTACTATTCCATTCTATAAGCTCAATGTCGGAACCCAATTTGAGCTTCGA
The DNA here is from genome assembly GCA_905479325.1 of uncultured Flavobacteriales bacterium. Lineage (GTDB taxonomy): Bacteria > Bacteroidota > Bacteroidia > Flavobacteriales_E > Vicingaceae > NORP294. The sequence continues at coordinate 12,624 of CAJQLW010000008.1, read as the reverse complement.
AATTTGTTCTCGAATTAATAAAAGAGGTTTTGAAAGCTGATTGATGAGTAACACCGAGATGAGCAGGGCGAGGGCGAAAATTCCTACATAGATGTTCAATGTTGAGACCAAGAAATTCGATATTTCTTTTTCTAGCGCTCCTTGCTTGGCAAAATAGGGTAGGTTTAAATAACCAATCACCTCGTTGTCGAAGTTTTTAAAAGGAATGTAGGCGGAAAGGTAGCTAAGCTCACCAATACTTTCTTCTTGAACCCATTGAGCTTTGCTTTCGTTGTTTAGCGCAAATAATGCTTGAGGGTTCATGCGTTCGCTTTTTATTCCCTTTTCAAAAAGCTCGGGTCGAGAAGTGGCGTAGAGTTTACCGCCTGTGGTATACAAATTAATGTCTGTGTAAAATACATTCGAAAATTTCACCAAGTAGGCAGTAACATAGTCCGTTAATTCATCTGCCAAAAATTCTTCTGACCCAACTTTCGACTCTAACTCAAAGTTTACAGACCGCAGTTTTTCTTGTAAAGTGGTCTCGTTTTTTTCTTGGTATTGTTTTTTTATGTAAAAGGTTGTACCCCAAGCTAGAAAAACTAATGAAACTAAAATAGAGCCAATTAAAAACAACTGAATTTTAGTGGAGAAATCATGGAAACTAAGCTTCACGTAAAAGGGGAAGGATTGTAAGGTAACAGCAGCAATTAAAAAGCAAACGCTTGTAATTACTAAAATGTAAGCGAGTGAAGTCAGAAAATCATAAAAGCTGTACTTTTTCCTACTCAGCAAGATGGTCACATCATTGTCTTTCTGATAAACCAGATGCTGATGGTTCTCGGACGGGTATTGGTAGTAGCTTCTTTGTGCTAGCTCGCTTATTTTTAATCGGGTGGAGAAGTTGTAATTACCGGTTTTGTACACCAATTTTTTCTTGTTGTACACGGCAAACGAATAATCATCCAACGAAAGTGAGCTAGTCTTTGTTTTTTCATCGAGAAGAAGTTCAGGGTAACCTTCATTCTCATTCAGGTAAACCGTGCTCAATTCAACAATTAGTTTTCTTGCAATCGTATCTCCCAATATTGGAATGTCGGCAATGTAATCGATTCGACCGGCGTAGTTGTTCAATTGAAATAGGTTTGACGAGCTGATTCTGCTGCCTTCTAACCTCAGTCGCCTTTCAAAATAATTCCAACAATCTGTTTCCTGCCCGTCGGCTAGTAAAAGGTCGCCTTTGGCGCAAAGTACAAAACTGATTTGGTATTTTTCCCAATACCCATTGAAGTAATTATCGAAAAGGTAGTTGTCTATTTCTTCTTGCTTTAGCCAATAGTTATTGGCGTTTTTTTGAATAAATGTGTCTGTCAATATCTCTTGTTGCAAGGCATTGAACATGTATTCAGCAACGGGATCTCTTTCTTCCGCAAGTTTTTCTGCAATGTGTTTTTGTTGCAGCTGTTTCCGATCTTCAATTGACTTACTCACGGTAAATGAAATAACACTGCTCACATAAATAAGTAGCAGTAAAACGGCCAGTATATTGCTCGAAGATTTTTTAAAATTGTGAATGGCAAGCAGCGTAAAAATGGGCAATAGCCAATAATATTCAACCTTGTTTGAAGCTATAAACCAAGTTGCAATGATCAAGGTGCTTAAGAACCCAATGACCACCCATTTGTACTTTTTCTCTGAAAAGGAATTCAGCGCAACGGAAAAGCATAAGTCTATTACAACTAGATTACAGCAAACGAGCAACGCAAAAATAACAAAGGCTGAAATGCTTAAGTAATTAAGATTGAATATATTGCTAAAATTAAAGTTGATTTGGGAAGAGTATACACTTTCATGAAATAGGAAGATGGTAATTGTGCCGAGGGAGATGGACAGAACCAAGAGGAGAAGTGATAGGATTTTAGAGGTCACTCGTCTTAACCCAATTTTAGTCTGGTATGCAATGTAAAATAAAGCGAGGATGTGTAATGATAAATCGCCGAGGCTAGGGATGAATTCGTTAATCGCAAAAAACTCTGCTTGGAAAAGCTGCAATTCTAAGAAAATAGAAGGCAGCTGATAAAACAACAGAACCCTCAGCGCTAGTACTAAAACAATTTTCCACCAAAAACTTGTCTTCCTTACTATTGAAGGGAAAATGTAAAAAATAAAATAGAGGCTGATTAGAAATAGGAAAATGAAAAAGCCAAGAACAGGGGCTGATGTTTTATGCTTTTTAAAATTAAGAAAGAAGCTCGTTTGCTTGTCTTGCAGTTGAATTGGAACGTCTCCACTTTCAAAGCTTATTGATTCTAAGGCGGGAAATTCTAGTTGTTGTGCAAATTTATTTTGCAAAGACTTGTTGTTGATTGGATATCGATACTGTAGCAGGTTAAGGCAGTAGTATGATTTGTTGCCTGAATTGATTTTTGTTTTTAAATAAATAGCGTTTGATGCTACAATGTACTTGTTATTCGATTGTAAATCCTTTATGTCAAATACAGAGTGGTCGTCTGTCCAAAAAATTAAGCTGTCGCGCTCAAAAGCAAGAAAGGTTTTTTCATTTTTTTGAGCATTGTAGTTGGAGTTAAACTCGGCACCTTGTTCTAGCTTCTCTTGCAGTCGCTTTAAATCCTCTATCGATTCTAGTTGCATGGTGTGCAACACTTCTTTTACCTTAGTTACCGTATCTTTTTCAGAAAGTTGAAAAAGGGGAGGAAGAAGGTAGCAACTTGCTAAAAAAGCTAGTCCAATGCCGAACAAGTACAGTGCTCTAAAATGCTGCATCATAAAAATCTACAATAATCAGGCCTTTTTAATCGGCAAATGAAATGAACTACATTAACCAAGCACAATAGTTCTTGTCTTCAAAGCTAACTTCAATGTGTTCTTTCATGGTGGTAGCTAAGCTTACTCCTAAGTAGTCTGCATGAACTGGAAATCGCTTATAACTTCTATTCACCATTACTGCGGTTGAAAGTTTTTTAACTGGCACACCTAAAAAATGATTCAGTCCATACATCATGGTTTTGCCTGAGTTCAATACATCGTCGACCACAATAATAATTTGATTTTTGAATTCGCTTGTATCTAAATTAAGCTTTGCTTTACTGTTGATGGGGTTCTTTTTATCAATCTTGAGCTCTTGCAACACAATTTCAAGGCTACAAATAGAGCTTAGTTTTTCGGCAAGTAGTTTCGCAAAAACGAAGCCGTTGTTTGCTATGCCGGCAATAATCAACTTATTCTCTTTGCAATTGTCCTCGTAAATTTGAAATGCGATCCGCGTTATTTTTTGTTCAATTTGCTGATGATTTAATATTTGAGTTTTGTTTGGCATAGCAAGATTTATAAAGTCTAAAATTAAGGCTTTCGGTTATTTCTTTTCGGCTAATAAAAACAATTCTCTACCGGATCTTGGTTGAATGGAATTGTACGAATTTCCAAAATGCACAAAATTGAACAATGGATCAAAATAATTATGGTATTCCTCTTTACTTCCGCCAAAGGGTGGGTGTTTTTCGTTTAATTCAACCGACCATAAAAGTCCCATCAGTTTGCCTTTTGGTTTTAGCAATTCATGCACTTTTTCGGCATACGCCTGACGATGTTCCGGGTGGATGGCGCAAAAAAAAGTTTGCTCTACAATCAGGTCATATTCTCCGCTGTGGTTAAAAAAGTTATCTTCAATTAAATGTTCTTTGGGAAATGTAGGATTCTCTTTTAAGAAGTTACTTAACGGAGAGGGGGCAAGATCGAGTAAAAAAACATTGCTAAACCCTTGTTGGTGAAGATAAGCAGCTTCGTGACCATTACCGCAGCCGGGTATTAAAATTTTAATTCCCTTATCTGATAGTTGATCAAAGTATTCTTTCAGAGGAGTGCTAATTGATCTAATATCCCAACCGGTATCTTCATTCTGATATCGTTGCTCCCAATCTGCTACAGGTTCCATAAAATAGTATTTTAGTGTTGAAAATAATGAAGAATTAAAATTACTGAATTGTTAGAAGGAATTGAAGGTTCTTGCTAAGCAAGGTTCACCAATACAATTCTTTTTTGCCTGAGCGGCGAAGTTTATTCTTTTGAAAAAAATAAGTTGAGATCAAGACTTGCATTGGGTTATTGATTCATTAATAATTACCTTTAACCTTCGAAAAAAAGTCAAATGAAAGAAGCATATATAATAGATGGAATTAGGACTCCGATAGGAAGATTTACAGGGACTTTGTCTCCTGTTAGAACCGATGATTTGGGAGCGTTGGTTATAAAGGAAGTGGTAAGGAGAAACCCGAATATTCCTGCAGAAGCTTATGATGATGTTATTTTAGGCTGTGCCAATCAAGCAGGCGAAGACAACAGAAATGTTGCAAGAATGTGCTCGTTGTTGGCAGGTTTGCCTTGGTCGGTTCCCGGTGAAACAGTGAATCGGCTTTGTTCTTCGGGTATGAGTGCAATAGCACAGGCCAATAGAGCGATTAAAGCTGGCGAAGGAGATGTGTTTATTGCCGGTGGAGTTGAGCACATGACAAGAGGGCCTTGGGTGATTTCAAAAACATCAACACCTTTTGGTAGAGATGCTGAAATGCACGATTCGAGTTTCGGTTGGAGGTTTGTTAACAATAAGATGAAAGACCTATACGGCACCGATGCAATGGGCCAAACGGCTGAAAATTTGGTGGATAAATTCGGAATCAGCAGAGAAGACCAAGATCAGTTTTCTGCATGGTCGCAACAAAAAGCGGCAGTTGCACAAAAAAGTGGACGGTTGGCAGAAGAGATTGTAGCGGTTGAAATTCCTCAGCGAAAAAAAGATCCAATTGTATTTAACCAAGATGAATTTATTCGCCCCGGTACAACCGTTGAAAGTTTGGCGGGTTTACGTCCAGCTTTTAGAAGAGAAGGGGGAACCGTTACAGCCGGTAATGCATCAGGATTAAACGATGGGGCTGCGGCGACCATTATAGCCTCTGAAGATGCAGTAAAGAAATACAATTTGAAACCAATGGCTCGAATTGTAAGTTCAGCAGTGGTTGGAGTAGAACCGCGAATTATGGGAATTGGTCCGGTTGGAGCAACTAACTTGGCGCTAAAAAGAGCAGGTTTAACTTTAGACGATATGGACGTTCTCGAGTTTAACGAAGCCTTTGCTGCTCAAGCATTAGCTTGCACAAGAGAGCTTGGTTTGGCGGACAATGATCCTCGAATAAATCCAAATGGAGGAGCTATAGCAATTGGGCACCCATTAGGAGTTACTGGAACAAGAATTGTACATACGGCAGCAATTGAACTGCAAAAAACAGGGAAGCGTTATGCACTTGCAGCCATGTGTGTTGGAGTTGGCCAAGGGTATGCTACTATTATAGAGAGAGTTAATTTTTAATTGTGAATTTTTAATGTTTAATTCCCTCTAAAAATATGGCTCAAGAAAATATAGTAAAAGTTAAAAGCTTTGATTTTGCTGTTAAAACGGTAAAGTTGGCTTACTTGATTCAGAAAGAAAAGAAAGAATTTGACTTGACTAGGCAAATTATTCGAAGTTCAACTTCCATTAGTGCAAATTTAGAAGAATCTATGGGAGGTCAAAGTGAAAAATATTTTTTACATAAAGTTTCTATTTCCTACAAAGAAGCAAGAGAAACTGAGTATTGGTTGCGGTTAATGTTAGCAGTTGGTTTAATCACTAAAGAACAGTAAAATGATTTATTATTGAACGTTCAAGAATTACTGAGGTTACTAGGAGCAATCCGCAAGACTATGAAAAATAAAATCCACGGGAATTAAGTTAAGAATTATTCAAAACTAAAAATTCACGATTAAAAATTAATTATGAAATTAGAAAACTACGTACAAGGAAATTGGGTAACAGGTGATGGAGAAGGAACTCCTTTAATTAATGCCGTTAACGGCGAAGAAGTAGCAGTTGCTACCACTAAAGGGCTCTATTTTAAAGAGATATTGCAATACGGAAGAGCAGTCGGTAATCCTGCTTTGCGGAAAATGACCTTTCAGGAAAGAGGTTTAATGCTTAAAAAATTGGGGTTATACCTGATGAAGCACAAAGCCAAGTTTTATGAAATATCGTATAAAACAGGAGCAACTAAGGTTGATTCGTGGATCGATATTGAGGGTGGTTTTGGAAACTTATTTGCCAATGCTTCTCTGCGTAGAGAATTCCCCAATAAACCATTCCACGTAGATGGAGAAGGAATTGACCTTTCAAGAGGTGGTCAGTTTATGGGTCACCACATTATGGTTCCAAAAAGAGGAGTAGCGGTGCACATTAATGCATTTAACTTTCCGGTTTGGGGAATGCTAGAGAAGTGTGCGGTAAACTGGATGGCCGGAGTTCCTGCTGTGGTCAAACCTGCAACGAATACTTCCTTCTTAACAGAGGCGGTTGTTCGAGAGATTATTGCTTCTAAAATATTGCCAGAAGGAGCGTTGCAATTGATTTGCGGTTCTGCACGAACCATTTTAGACCATGTTGAATCTCAAGATGTGGTAACTTTTACCGGCTCTGCAACTACCGGTAGAATGCTAAAATCAAATCCAAGAATTATAAATGAAGCGGTGCCGTTTAACATGGAAGCAGATTCGTTAAACTGCTCGGTGTTAGGATTAGATGCTGCGCCAGGCACACCAGAGTTTACCTTGTTTATTAAGGGTGTAAAAGCTGAAATGACGGTGAAATGTGGACAGAAATGTACCGCCATTCGAAGAATAATGGTTCCTGAGCAATACGTTGAAGATGTGCAAATTGCTTTGGGAAAAGAGTTGGGCAGAACAAACATTGGTGATCCTTCTTTGAAAGAAACTCGCATGGGTGCTTTAGTGAGCAAAGATCAAGTTCAAGAAGTGAAAGATAGAGTACGTGAATTGAGTGCTACTGCTGAAATAGTTTACGGTAGTTTAGATCAAGTTGAAGTGAATGGAGCAAGTGCTGACAAAGGAGCATTCTTAAGTCCAATTTTAATGGTAGAGAAAGAGCCGTTTAAAAATATGGCAGTGCATAACGTAGAGGCGTTTGGTCCGGTTAGTACCATTATGCCTTATTCTACAACGGCCGAAGCGGTTGAATTGTCTCATTTAGGAATGGGATCGCTTTGTGCTTCAATTGTTACAGCGGATGATAAAATTGCAACTGAATTCACTGTTGAAGCGGCAACGCACCACGGTCGGATTTTAGTATTGAATCAAGATTCTGCAAAACAAAGTACAGGTCATGGTTCACCTTTACCAACCTTAACTCACGGTGGACCGGGAAGAGCAGGAGGTGGAGAAGAAATGGGCGGAATGAGAGGAGTAAAACACTATTTGCAACGATGTGCTATTCAAGGCTCACCAACTACCATTACAGAAATTACGGGAATTTTTCAGCAAGGAGCGAATTACAAAGAGTCTCCGGAGCATCCATTTAAGTATCATTTTGAAGATATTGAAGCAGGAATGTCGTTGAAAACGCACAAAAGAACCATGATGGATTCTGAGATTGCCAATTTCGCTAACCTTTCTTGGGATCATTTTTATGCCCATACAGACATCACTTCGTTAGGTCACACCATTTTTGAAAAACGAGCGGCACACGGTTATTTTATCCTTTCTGCTGCGGCTGGATTGTTTGTATACCCTAATAAAGGCCCCGTTGCAGCAAATTACGGTCTAGATTCTTGTCGTTTTATGCGACCCATTTACCATGGCGACACCATTTATGTGCGTTTAACCTGTCAAGAAAAGCGAGATAAAGATGTTCGTGGTCAACAATTTCCAAGTGGAGTAGTAAAGTGGTTTGTTGAGGTATTTGATCAAGATGACGAAAAAGTGGCCATTGCAACAGTATTAACGATGGTGGCCAAGAAAAGCCCATTTGTTGACATCAACCGCAAAAACATTGAAGGTTACTTGAGTAAGCTAACAGAAGATAGTAAACCAAATTGGGGAATAATGACACCGCAGCACATGGTAGAGCATTTAACTCATGGGTTGAAATCTGCTGTGAATGAAATTAAGTTAGACGTTCACACTCCTGAAGAGCACATAGAAAAGTACCAAGATAGCTTATACAACTATTATCCTTTTCCAAAAAATAGCAAAACGCCAGTATTGCCGGAGGGTTCTTTGGAAGAATTGAAATGTGCTGATTTGAAAGAAGCAAAGCAGCAATTTTTAGAAGCATTTGATGCATTTGAATTGTATTACAAGGAAAACCCAACAGCAACGGCTAATAATGCGGTGTTTGGAGCCTTAGATAAAGATCTTTGGGAGTTGATCAATAGAAAACATTTTAATCATCATTTTGAGCAATTTTCAATCTTGTAATAATTAATTTTTAATCTTTAAACGCGGTGACTAATTCATTATTAAAATATTAATCAGCTAAAAGTTAAATAGATATGTCACAAGACAATATTGTTCAAAGAAAAAGCTTTGAATTTGCAGTAAAAGCTGTGAAGTTGGCATATTCAGTTCAAAAAGAAAGAAAGGAATATGATTTGACCAGACAAATTATTCGAAGTGCAACTTCCATAGGTGCAAATCTCGAAGAATCAATGGGAGGGCAAAGTGATAAAGATTTTCTTCATAAAGTTTCAATTTCATACAAAGAAGCTCGTGAAACTGAATATTGGTTGAGATTGATGTTGGAGGTTGAATTAATAAGTAAAGACCAACAGGAAGAATTACTGGAGAACATTCAAGAGATATTACGACTACTCGGAGCAATTCGAAGAACAATGAAAAAGAAGTTGAATTAATAATTTTTAATTATCAGTTTTTAATAATTTGTGATTTAATATTAAAAACTAACAATTCAAGATTAAAAATTAAAAAAATAAAGAAAATGAACGAACCATATGTAAATATAATTAAGGAAGAATCTGGACTTGCAACAATAGAATTTTTTCACCCAAAACACAATTCGCTGCCAAGTGATATCTTGAGCAAATTGGCTCAAACCATTACAGAAGCAGGCGAAGACGACACTGTTAAGTTGATCGTTTTGAGAAGTGGTGGTGACCGAACGTTTTGTTCAGGAGCTAGCTTTACAGAATTGATTAGCATAAACGATTTAGAAACTGGAAAGCAATTCTTTTCTGGTTTCGCCAATGTAATTAATGCTTGTAGGAAATGCCCGAAGTTGATTATTGGTAGAGTGCAAGGAAAAGCCGTTGGTGGTGGAGTAGGTGTCGCTGCTGCGGTAGATTACTGTTTGGCTAATAAATTTGCTTCGGCTAAACTTTCTGAATTGAATGTAGGTATTGGACCATTTGTAGTTGGGCCGGCAGTAGAGCGTAAAGTAGGAATTTCAGCAATGAGTCAAATGACGATTAATGCAGATCATTTTTACCCGGCAAGTTGGGCCATGGAAAAAGGATTATACGCTGAGGTGTTTGATGACATTGATAGCTTAGACGCTGGAGTTCAAAAATTAGTAGACTACCTACTTTCTAAAAACCCTGAGGCACAAAGTATGCTGAAGAAGGTATTTTGGGAAGGAACTGAAAATTGGGATGAGCTTTTATCAGACAGAGCAGCCATGAGTGGAAGGTTGGTGTTGAGTGAGTACACGAAAACCGTGCTTGCACAATATGCCTAGCACTTAATTAATAATGTTTTAATTACCAATTACTAATGATGTATCAAGAAAAAGAGAATCCGTTAAGAGATAAAAGCTATGCTTTTGCTTTATTGATGCTTAAAAAGTGCATCAATCTTCAAAAAGAATCTAAGGAATATGTTATAAGTAAGCAATTGATGCGCTCTGCTACATCGATAGGGGCTAATATTGAAGAAGCGATTAGAGGGCAATCGGGAAAAGATTTTATTCATAAGGTATCAATTTCTTATAAAGAGGCGAGAGAAACCCATTATTGGATACGATTACTTGGAGATGCGGAAATCTTATCTCAAGATGAGACGAATGAGTACTTGGAAAAAGTAGAAGAATTACTTCGTATTATGACCTCGATTCAAAAGACCATGAAAACCAAGTTGAATAATTAATAATTACTAATTACCAATGTTTTATCAAAAAAAAGTTGTTTTTTCATTATTTGGGTTTTAGTAATTAGTCATTAACAGATTAGTAATTATGATATTTTCATACAAAGGTTTCATCCCAGTAGTTCATCCTAGTTCATTTGTTCACCCAAATGCAACGGTAACAGGTAATGTAATAATAGGTAAAAACGTTTACGTTGGCCCTGGCGCAGCCATTCGAGGCGATTGGGGAGGAATTGTAATTGAAGACGGTTGCAATGTGCAGGAGAATTGCACCATTCATATGTTTCCGGGAATAACCATTACTTTAAAAGAAGGTGCTCACATAGGCCACGGAGCTATTATACATGGCGCTAACATTGGCAAAAATGTATTGGTAGGCATGAATGCTGTGGTAATGGACGAAGCGGTTGTTGGCGATGAGTGTATTATTGGAGCTTTAAGTTTTATAAAATCAAAAGCAGTATTTGAAAAGCGAAGCTTGATTGTGGGCAACCCAGCTAAGAAAATAAAAGAGGTAAGCGACGAAATGATTGCTTGGAAAACAAAAGGAACAGCTCTATACCAGCAATTACCTTCAGAAATGCACGAAGAAAAGCAAGTGCAAGCCTTGACAGAAATTCCAAAAGATAGACCGAGCCAAGAGAAGTTGTTCGAGACTTGGGAAAAGATAAAAAGGAATTAGAAATTACGAATCAGGGAATTACGAATTTAATACAACAGCTTATTTTACCTGCAATTGCGAGGAACAAAGCAATCTGCTTGTAAGAATTAAGAATGCTATAAAATTGAGAACTAGATCGATAATTACTCAAATATGAACAAATTGAATTTTTAAATCACCCAAGCTTTCGTCATTAATAATTCTCCGATTTTTTATTATTGAACTTTCGCAATTCGTAATTTACAGATTCATAATTAGTGAGGATTCGTAATTGTAAGATTTTCAATTCGTAAATTTAAAATTCAATCACTAAACTCACTATCAATGAAGCGGCTTTTAATTTTACTCACATTCTTTTCTTTTTCCTTGGGAAGTTTTGCTTCACATACTCTAGGCGGAAGCATTACCTGGGAATGTCTCTCTAATGGTCAGTATGTGTTTTTTATGGAACATTATAGAGATTGTAGTGGAATTCAATGGACTTTCCAAAATGAGGTATTAGATGTTGTTGGCAGCCCTTTACCAACAAAACCTGGAGGATCGGTTGTTAATTCAATTACTATGAAACCGAATTCTGCTCGACAACAAGCATCTAATAATGGAGATTTGTCACCAAAATGCGATTTAGCAACTGGAATTCCATTTACTTATGATAATTCCGATATTGGCTCAGTTCAAGCCTTCTATTACCGGTCTGAACCAATAACGCTGTTAGGAACACCACCTAGCGGGGGGTGGCGATTCTATTGGCAAGCACCTTGTTGTAGACCAAATCGTATCGACAATGTAAGTACAAATGGTCGTTTAATGCTTAGAGCTTTTATGTACGCTGAATTAAATGGAGTTTCAGGAAGTCTCTGCAATAATTCGTCTCCCGAATTTACTTCAAAGCCTTTAGCATTATCTAATCGAGGTTATATTTCCAGTTTTAATCAATCGGCAATTGACTCCGATGGAGATTCATTAGTTTATTCCTTGGATAGACCTTTCAATGGAAACTCAAGGATCATAGAACCTATTATTCCTTTGAATTATGAAGTTGGTTTCTCGCCTACTAGTCCTTTCCCCGGAACCGATCGAGACTCCAGAAATAATTCAGGAATGCTTAATCAAAATTCTGGATTGTTCGATTTTGGAATGTTTAATGAAATCTATGGACAATGGCCATATAACAGATTTATAACTGTCATCAAAGTTGATGCATACCTAGACGGAGTTTTGAATTCCTCAATCTTCAGAGAGGTACCCAGTTCAATAGTTAACCCTCCACTATTACCTGATAAGAGACAAAACATACCACCTATGTTTCTTTTGGGTAAGAACGATACCAATAAAATTGAGATTTCCGTTGCTGCAGGCCAAAAGATTGAATTACCAATCATTGTTACGGATAAAGATTTGTCTTATTCTCAATTATTAACTATGACCATGAATGGGAGTCATTTTAGTCAAGATTTTTCAAGTACTGGAACCTGTCAGAATTTTTCCAATTCAAATTGCGCTTATTTAGATAACTCTATTTTGCTTCCCGATACTGTTTTAGGTGTGCCATCTTATAAAATTGAAGCGGTAGGTCAGATCAATACCACCTTCAAATGGCAGACAAATTGCTCTCTTTTAGGGCCAAATGGTCGAGATAAAACCTATTACTTCTATTTTGATGCTCACGATAATTTTTGTCCGATTCCTGCTTCAAGAGCCGCAGTAATCGCTGTTACAGTGACTAATTCAGAAACTACGTTTCTTCCTAAACTAACGTGAGTTCGACCTAAGCGACTTTCAATCCTGGCAACAAACGTTGAATTTTTACAGACGGTTTTGAATCTAAGAACGAGTATGCTGTTAATCCTGCGACTAGGTTTCCAATGAAATTGTCAAATGATCTGTGACGTGAGTGTTCTATGTAACAAATGTTTTTTAGCACATCGTTTATAGATTCAATAACAGCCCTTTTCCTTAGTATAACCCTGTCCATAAACTCCATC
>CAJQLW010000007.1 GCA_905479325.1 uncultured Flavobacteriales bacterium | reverse complement strand
TTAAATAATAACAATGAAAGTTTTCTGCACTTAGAGGAATATATTCGGATTAAAGATAGTTTAAACTTTAACCCGCAAACCTTGCAAAGTGATGCAGCAAAATATCAGTTAGCTGCTGAAGAGGCTCAGTTAAAACAGCAAATAGCAGAAGAACGGGCTCAATTAGAATTTGAAGAAGGTCAAAAAACAAGACAGCAATTAATTAGTACACTGATTGTTGCTGTGATTGCGCTAATCTCGTTTTTTGTCTCAATTTATTATCTTTCACGAAACACTAAACTAAATAAAAGTCTCTCAGTTCAACGACAGCGAATTTCAGAAGAACTTAAAGTCAAAGAGTCGCTGTTGAGTGAGATTCATCACAGGGTTAAGAACAACCTGCAGGTAATTAGCAGCATGCTTAGTTTGCAAAACCAATACATTGAAGATGTTTCGTTGAAGAAGGTAATTGAGGATTGTAAAAGCAGAATACTCTCGATGTCATTAATTCATGAAAGCTTGTACCGAAAGAAAGATTTCAAAGAAGCACTTTTCAGTAGCTATATAGAGGATTTGTTGGCGAAACTTATAAAGGCATATGGAACTGATGAAACTAAAGTTCAACTTGTAATGAATTTAGAACCAATTAAACTCTCACTCGATGACTCTATACCTTGTGGTTTAATTATTAATGAAATAATTTCTAATTCGTTAAAACATGCATTTCCAAAAGGAAAGGAGGGAGTAATTCGTATAGAGTTAAAGCAGGTAGACAATATTATTTCATTGATTATTTCAGATAATGGAATTGGGGGATCAGAGGGCAATGACTTAAAAAGCCAAGATTCTTTTGGGTTTGATTTAATTGAAACCCTAGCTAGTCAGCTAGAAGCGGATATGGAAGTAGATTCAACAACTGGGTTTACTTATCACTTGAAATGGGAAAGTAGGCTGAAGAGGAATAACAATTAAATGAGCACTTACTTTTTAAGTATTTCAGCAAATTTTACGGCCATTGAAGCCCCAATAATCAAATTTGTGTTGCTTGTGTTCGATTCAGTTTTAAAAACTTCGTCAACACTATTAAGCCAACGACCCTCTAACCTGCACACTATGTTTTGTGTTGGAGAATAATCGAAGTTTAAAGAAACTCCTGTAGTCTGAAAACCATTCAACGTGCCTGTAGGAATAATGATTCCAGTTTCATCTTGGTAATATTCAACTCGCACTGCAGTTTTCCAAACATCGTTAATGGAATACTGACCGATAAGAGTGGGTGTTAACCAAAAGTTATAACTAGAACTATTTTTTTCAATTTGTTGAGTACCTACATCAAAACCGGCAATTAAAGCAAACTTTTCACTGAGTTTAAATTGACCATAAACATTGTTGAAATAGCGCATTCTTCTCGTTTCATCCGGATCGTCGGTGCCAATAAAGGTGCTCCAATTCAGTGTAGTATTTTTTGATGGACTGTAGCTTACTTGCGTTCCAAAAGAGGGTAGAGAGTTACCTTGTAAACGCTGAATTCGTTGCCAGCCATTTACCACTAAACCAGTTAATGTCCACTTCTCGTTAGGTTTATACGTCAACTTGGCTCCTGACAAAAAGTAGGGCGAACTTTCTGCAGAGAGTGAACGTGTTAAAGTAAAATTGTCCATTGAAATAGCACTTTCGAACCCAAGATGCGAAGAAAAAATACCTGCATCTAACCACAAGTTATTCTTTTCATTAAGTGAAACGCCAACGTAAGCTTCAAAAATGTTTTTCAAAACACCCGGTTCCGCGGCATAATTATCATTTGCATACGTGCCAGTTTGAAGGGCAAAATTGGCCCTGTACTTTGAATGATCAACTTGAAACTGAAGCAAACCCAAATTCAAATTAAACTCATTATGTCGGTTATGATTGAATAAGAATGCTTGCCGTTCTCCTCCTTCCGGTTGATTTAAATCATACACATAAAAAACATCGGCAAACCCTGAAACTTTCAAAACAGGACTTTGCTGCCATGAGCTATCCACTTGAGCAAATAGGGTATTCGATACTACTAAAAGAGCTACTACAAGCTTAAATTGCCAAAACTGGTTCATGGTGCTTTTTTTAATGGTCGACTAAATGGATGCCACAAAATCTGAAAATACCTTTTTGTGGTGCTCCAGATCCATATTTCCTGATAAAGATGCTCGAACAATATAATCCTTATCGCCCTCTTTTGTTGTACCTTGGGTAGAGGTGGCCGGAATGGTCCAATAACAGCCTATTAACTGACCATAACTCACACAGAACTTACTCTCGTTAGGTATTTCTGTAAACATTAGGTTAATTAACTTTAGATTTAAGGCCCTTTTGTAGGCCTCTCTTTCTTCGTCGGTATTGCCTTTTGTTGGCAGGTCTAAAGAGAACACTGATGGTGTAAATCCTTCGTTGGCCAATTCTTCAGAAACAAAATTTATTTTAGCTGCAGGCAAGGTTTCATGAATAAAGTTCACGAATTCGCGAGTGTTCTTGTATGCATCAATTATTCTTTGGTTCATTGAAGGTAGTTGCTCTGCTAGGAGTGCCATCTGAAGTTCAGTGGCTTCATTGTCGCAAAGCGTTAAATGCATTGCTATTTTTTCCATCAACCTTTTGGTTTTGTTATTGCCTACGCAATAACCAGCGGTGCATTTACCACCACTCGGAAATTTAGATCCACTGGCGTAAGAAATGGTTCTAACGGTTGAGAGTATTTCATTTTCTCCTAAAAAGTGAACATTCGGACAAAAAGTTTGGTCCAATATAAAAACAGGATCGATGGCCGTTTCTCCAGTCGGAGTTTTGCGCACTTTGGTTAACGCGTTTCTCAGTTTATTCAGGTTTGGAACTTCCACCCTTGGATTGGTGGGTATTTCAGCAATGATGTAAGGAATAGCATCCTCGGCGGCTATTTTAGTCAAAACAGCGTCAACGCTCTGAACCATATCATTGTCACCGTCAACCGGTAAATCAACAATTTCAACATTATTTAGGCAGGCCGCAACCCTTCTAGCTTGATCGTTGGTGCCGCCATAGCAGTTTGGCGGTACAATAAATTTAATGGCTTTTCCAGGATGAATTTCTAGTGCGTCGTGAATTAAACCCATCATAATGGCATATTGAATAGACAGGCCGCTAGAACCAACCAATGGAGTGATGGAAGTACTCGTAATTTCTTTAATGGTACTTAACACCAACGCTTTGTTCTCATCAAATTGACTATCCGATTTCACGTCAGCTTCTCCGGCTAACATTTTCATGGCTGTTAAACAATTGGCGGGTGTCATGGCAATTGTTTCTCTTCTTCTTACGTGCTGAATGTCTGAAACGTAACTTTCATTTTCACTTCCATTCACAATTAAAATACTGCCTAACTCAGGCTGAATGTGAATGAAGAAGTCAACCGCACTGCTAATAGGAGCGAAGTGCATGTCCGCAAGGTCGTGCTGCTCAGAAATGAAGATTGTGCTTGTGTTCGATTCATTTTCTTGGTTCAGAGCTTCAAGTGTTGTTTTCTTTAGCTCAAAATTGTATCCGTATACTTTTCGCACAAGGTCTGCATCAAAAAAGTCAGGCAACTTGTCTGTATATAGTATTTGGGTGTTTTTATTGTCTATTAAATTCTTACGAAGCACCGCTAAAATGCCAATGGTTTTTGAAGAAAAGCTAATTACATTTTCTGAATTTAGGTGGTTCATGTTCGCAATTCCCCATTCTAACACGCAAGACAAGGGATGCCCTAGGCGAATGTAATCGTAAGCGGTAGGCAGGTTTTCGAGTGACGATAACTCTGAATTGTTATCGTTATATAAGGTTTCAAACTGCTCTATAAATTGAGTTTTCGCCAATTTTTCGTTGTAAATATCCAATCGATGTGTGGTGATGTTTAACCAACCACTTGGCATATTTTCGATTATTTTTTTGAGGTACGTTAGCGTTCTATTTTCTTCCATAATTTTCTTCATTTGCTAGATTGGAAATTTACATTAATACGATGTATTAAACTAATTGTAAGATTTAAAAGATTCCACCATTTAGCATTGAAAACTATTGTTACAACTCAGAAGTAATGAAGGCCTAGCTACTTGTATTTGGTTTGCAGCAGCACGAAAAGAATCACTAAAAGTTAATGATGATTAGAAATGAAAAAATATGTGTTGGGCTTTGGTAAATAGCGTGTCTACCTTTTCTATCGAAATCAACTGTTTTAATGCAAAAGATTCCTTCCATACACAACTCTAACGTTAATGTGCATAGAAGGAATCTAATGGGGCTGTTTAAGTTGGAAGCTTAACTAGGCAACCAACTTCTAAATGAAATGCTTGTCTAAAAGATATTACATGGTTTCGGTTAAAAACCGCAAAAATTCTGTTTTTAGGTTTGTATAAAGCTTTCGTTGGGTTTCAACATCTTCTCTTAACGTAGAATGGTCGCTAAAGTGAATATGATCAACAGCTACGGGGTGTTCAGCTGCATACTCAGCTAATTCTTTTTCATCATTTATTGGTGCTTTATTTAATACCTGTATTGCTTTTTGGCTTAGCCATTCATGTTGACTTAACCATATATTCTCGGGCTTTATAATCTTAAAGTGATAGGTGAGATTGGCTGACAAAGTGCCCATTAAATAGTCAGAAGTAATTAGTTTCAAGTTCTTAAAATCAGTTGCATCATGCTCAGACTGAATCATAATTCTGATTTCTTTAAGCAGATCCTCAAAGTCTCGATCAGAGGAACTGATCTTTATTCCAATTTCATGGTTATTAATTTGAGAATATTCATATAAATTCATCGAAGAAATAATAGCCGAGCTCTGGTTAATGTAAATTTTAGCATGTAAATCCTTAAGACCATATAAAGTAAGGTTTGGGAAGGACTGAAGCCAGTCTAATTCTTGTTTGCTAACTTGACCTGTACGATAAAGAAAAAACACCTTTTCAACTCTTTCAAACGTGTCAGAAAGTTTCACCTTTAAACGCTGATTTATTTTTAAATATGGGCTAACGAAAACTAAGTATGTATAACGTCAGCAAAAAGTGAACTTTTAAGGGTTTAGATTTAAGAGAGATATTTCTTAAATTAATAATCTTTAAAAATTACCGGTAATCAATACCTTTTTCTTTGTTCCAGAACATATAGATTTTAAAGCAAAAGAAGGATCATTAACTGCCTATTTCGCTAATGTGTTGGGAGAAGAAGGATTAAAGGAATTATTTATTCCTGAAAAGGAAAACTAAGGGTTCTAATCGGCCACAGTCAAATTTGTTTTTTTTGCTGTTTGTCCAATTTAATATCTCTCTTTCAAACAATTTAAAAACACCTTCTAATCTGATTGATGAATCTGATATTTTAGTTGTTATAATTTTCCACCAAATACTTTACATACTCCGGCAACTTGGTTCCCAAATAATAGGGTAGGTTGAGTAGGGTAAAGGGTTTTCCGGCAATGGTTTTGTGCTCTTCAATGCTCAGTTTACCGCCGTAAATACGCACAGCAAAATGGTGAATGCTTGCGTCAATAAATTGATGCAACGAGCGTAGGGTGCCAGTTTTACCAGATTTTATTTCAATGGGAATTAGGTAGGGTGCATGCGACCAAACCAAATCAACCTCAGCCGAGGATTGGCGTTTTTCTCTCACCCAAAAATGCGGCTGATAGGGTGTGGTTTCAAACAACGAAATGAGCTCCTGCGTAATTAAATGTGGAATGATAGCGCCCTTGTATGCAGAGCTTAAGTCTTTCATGGCTAGAAGTTCAGCTTGTATGTGTAACGAATGATTGATTATTCCTGTATCCAAAAACTGCAAGCGTGGCGATTTTTTTAGGTCGCCTTCAATGGGGTTTTCCAGTGAAGTTGTAGGGTAAACCAGTTGTATAATTTTGGCAGCGTTGAGGCTGTAAAATGCTTCACTAATCTCTCTTGAACGGTAATTGGAGTTGCCAAAATTTTGAAAACTAATCCGCTGATCAACGTATTTTGGTGCCACACTCATAATGTGTTTTATAATCTTACTCTCGGCAGTATTCTTAGCATATTTAGACACATCGTCAATGTAGCTTCTCCAAATGCTCTCATAAATAGGAGGCAAGTCGGCTAAAAATCTATTTTCCAAATACACGGCAACTGCTTCGGGTAAACCACCAACAAGAGCATATTCGTGAAAAAGCGATAGCAAAATGGAATGAGCAAAGGGGGCAACTGGAACTTGATGCAATTGCTTTAGTGCTTCTTGGTGCCCTAGTGCTTCTAAAAACTCTGTAAAATTAAGGGGATAGAGGTAGGCAAATTCAACTCTTCCAACAGGAAAGCTTTTTACCTCCTTCAGGGCAATTTCTAGCAACGAACCAGCCGCAATTACATGTAATTCGGGTACTTCTTCGTAAAAATAACGCAATTGCTGAATGGCTTTTGGTGACTCTTGAATTTCATCAATAAACAATAACGTTTCGTGCTTTTTGTCTGTAGGTACATTGTTAAGCAACAACAACACATCGCACAATTGAGTCATTTCGTCAAATTCTAAGAAATAATCTCTATCTGATTGTTTTTCAAGATTTAGAAAAATGGAATAGGTATATTCTTTGGCAAAACTTTTGGCCAAGGTAGTTTTTCCAACTTGGCGTGCACCTCGAAGAATTAGAGGCTTTCTTCTAGTTTTATTTTTCCATTTTAGTAAATATTTATATATGTGCCTATTAAAACTCATTTTGTAACAATGTAAGGGTTATTTTAATTAAATATTGTAACAATATAAGGGATAAATTTACTAATTTTTGTAACAATGTAAGGGATAAATTTGTCATTTTTTGTAACAATGTCAGGGTAACTTGCAGCAGGAAGTTAAAATAGTCAAGGCATTCAATCGATAACGGTCTAACGAGAATTCCTCAACCATCAGAAGCACTTTTACTCTTTTTAAATCATTGGTGAGCTTGATTTTTACATTCAGCAGTTTGGTGTAGAGCTAAAAGAAATACGAGAAAAGGTCACAACCAATTTCCAAATCCTTTATAGTGACTATTATGGAGCGGCAAACGCTTTTAGTCTAAGAGCCGTGAGTGTTCACTTTGGTGTAGCATATCGATTTCAAAAAAAAATAATTAACTCATTTAAAAGGAATTACCAGCAACTCAAACAAGTTGGGCTATGATTTTACTGCCGTTGTTAACAACATTAATTCATCGTTAAAAACTTATTAATACTTGCTCTCATAACAGTGTTTGATTTTGATGAAATCAATTACTTTTGACCCTTAATTACTATGAATGTCTTCTAGTCCAGAAACAATTGAAAAAGTAAACGAGATTTTCTCTACCTATTTAGAGAAAAATGGTCACCGAAAAACTCCGGAACGCTTCGCCATACTCAATGAAATTTACCAACAAGAGGGGCATTTTGACATAGAGGCACTCTATGTTTCTATGAAAAACAAGAATTACCGAGTTAGCCGTGCTACCTTGTACAATACCATTGATTTATTACAGGCGTGTAATTTGGTTCGTAAGCATCAGTTCGGCAACAACATTGCACAATTTGAGCGCTCTTACGAATACAAGCAACACGATCATTTGGTGTGTACCAAGTGCAACAAGGTAATTGAGTTTTGCGATCCGAGAATACAAAATATTAAATCTACCGTGGGAGAATTGTTGGATTTTAAAATCTTACACCACTCTTTAAACCTATATGGAATCTGCAGTTCTTGCGACAATTTAGAATCAAAAAATGAACAGAAATAACATGAAAGTTGATGTTTTATTAGGTCTTCAATGGGGAGACGAAGGGAAAGGAAAAGTAGTGGATGTTTTAACGCCAAATTACGATGTAATCGCTCGTTTTCAGGGTGGTCCGAATGCGGGTCACACGTTGGAGTTCGATGGTATTAAGCACGTTTTACATACCATTCCATCGGGAATTTTTCACAGCAACAAAATAAATGTTGTGGGAAACGGAGTTGTGATTGACCCTGTTATTTTTATGAGAGAGGTAAACGCATTGAAAGAAATGAATGTGAACGTAAACGAGTGCATGGTAATTTCTAGAAAGGCACATTTAATTTTACCGACGCACAAAATGTTAGATGCTGCTTCTGAGCAAGCAAAAGGCAAGAAAAAAATTGGCTCTACCTTAAAGGGAATTGGACCAACTTACATGGACAAAACAGGTCGTAATGGCTTGAGAGTAGGAGATATTGAGTCGCCTAACTTTCAAGAGCGATACAATAATTTAAAGGAGAAACACATTTCATTGTTAAGTCAATTCGATTTTGAATATGATTTAAGTGAATTGGAAGCAGAATGGATGAGCTGTGCTGAAGAGTTCAAAAAATTTGTATTAGTAGATAGCGAGCATTTGATTAACGCTAAGAAAAAGGAAGGGAAAAGAATTTTAGCAGAAGGTGCTCAAGGTACTTTGTTAGACATTGATTTTGGTTCTTACCCATTTGTGACTTCATCGAATACCATTACCGCAGGCGCTTGCACTGGTTTGGGCGTTGCTCCGAATCAAATTGGCGAAGTGTACGGAATTTTTAAAGCGTATTGTACTAGAGTAGGTAGTGGGCCTTTTCCAACTGAATTGGAAGATGAAGTAGGAGAAAGAATGAGAGCTGCAGGCCACGAATTTGGCGCTACAACCGGCAGACCAAGAAGGTGTGGTTGGATTGATATTCCTGCTTTAAAGTATGCTTGTATGATTAATGGGGTAACTCAATTGATCATGACCAAAGCAGACGTATTGAGCGAGTTTGAAACCATAAAAGTGTGTACAGGGTATAAATATAAAGGAGAAGTGATTGACTTTATGCCATTTGATGTGGTAGGAGAAGAACTAGTTCCTGTATATGAGGAGTTGCCAGGTTGGGCAGAAGATTTGACTGGGTTAGGTTCAATTGATGAGATCCCTGCCACACTTCAAGCGTATATCGATTATTTGGAACGAATTTTGGAAACACCCATCACAATTGTTTCTGTTGGACCAGACAGAAGCCAAACATTGATGAGAAAAAGTACATGGGCAACCGCTTAGCATATAGATTATTAGTTCAGCAACTACTTGTGTTGCTACCGTTTTTTTTAGGAACAATTTCCTTCTCTTTTGCTCAGAAAAAAGAGCAAATTGAAATCATACGGGCCGATGTATTAATAGGTTCAGAGCAAAATGGCAAAAGCGGACAACGCTTAATTGGCGACGTTCAGTTTAAGCATCAGAATGCGCTTATGTTTTGCGATTCCGCCTACTTTTATAAAAGCACCAACAGCATTGATGCTTTTGGTAGCATACGTATTAATCAAGGTGATACCTTGAATTTGTACGGTGACTTTTTGTATTACGATGGAAATTCTAAATTGGCAACGGTTACAGGTGAAGTAGTGCGATTAGAAAGTCCGGATTTTACGTTGGTAACCGACAGGCTGCTCTACGACAGAGCGAATAACATTGCTACTTACACAACTGGCGCTGTTATAGAAAGTAAAAATGACAGCAATGTGTTGGAGAGTGTTCGAGGAGATTTTTATTCGAATCAATCTTTGTTTTTATTTAAGAAAAACGTGGTGCTGACCAATCCTGAATTTCAAATGAATTCAGACACTTTGAGGTACTTTACCAGCACTGAGGTGGTCAACTTTTTAGGCCCAACTACCATTGTGAGCGACAGTAATTTTATTTATTGCGAAACAGGTTGGTACGATACGCAGAAAGACCAATCGAGGTATTACAACAACGCATACATTATTTCAGACGGAAAACGCTTAGAGGGAGATACCTTGTACTACGATAGAAACCTTGGATTTGGTAAAGCCGATTACAACGTGAAAATTACCGATACGGTTGAAAATGTTATCATTAGTGGAGATCACGGTCGGATATTTGAGCAAAAAGACAGCGCCATTGTTACCGATAATAGTTTGTTGACCCAGCTTTTCGACGGAGATACCCTTTACATGCACGCTGATACGTTTAAGGTATACAAAGCGGCAAATGGCGATCAGTTTCTATTTGCTTATTACGGAGTGAAAATATTTAAAAGCGATTTACAAGGAAGCTGTGATTCCATTGCTTATTCCATTGCTGATTCAACCATTCGTATGTTTTACAACCCTGTTTTGTGGTCGGCAGAAAACCAGCTGACAGCCGACACCATTGACATACGAACAAAGAACAACAAGATTCATAGTTTGTATTTAGATCATAACGCATTCATTATTTCAGAAATTGATACCCTTCGTTACAATCAAATTAAGGGCAAAAACATGACTGGTATCTTTAAAGATGGAAAATTGAAAACTATTTATGTAAAGGGCAACGGCCAAACTACCTATTACGGACAAGATGAGCAAGAAAAGTTCATTGGGGTAAACGTGGCGGAAAGCTCAGACATTCGAATTGTACTGGGAGAAAAAACGATTGAAACCATAACCTTTATCAATGCTCCCAAAGCAAAAATGCATCCATTAGGAGAACTAGATCCAGTTTATGATTTACGTTACCCTGGCTTTAAATGGCTAATTGCTAAGCGACCGTTGAACAAGGAGAGTTTATTCGATAACTAGGGTTTTTATTCTGAATCCCACATTCTCCATTCCACACTCAAAATTCTAGCAAATAACCTTCAACGACTTCGGTACAATTCGAATAATTAGGTCTGTCTCAGAAGTTCTCGGCTCACCATCCATGTGGTATTTTCCCGGATTGTTAATTTTAATTTCTTCAGCTTCAAACGACTCGTAATACTTAGAGGCGCTTAGTGTTTTACTAAAGAGCCTCAAGACAATTTCAGGTGTAAAATGCGCAGGGAAAGGCCTAATAATACACACGTTCAATTTTCCATCTTCCATAGAAGCATCGGGCGAAATCCACGCATTGTTGCCGTACTGACCGCCATTGGCAATACTTACAACAAAGGCTTTGGTTGTTAATTCCTTACCGTCAATTTCTAAGTGATACTCCTCTTCTTTGTAGCCAATAAATTCATTAATGGCTATTTGCGAATAAGTTAGAAATCCGCGATTGCCATTTTCAGCAAACTTCCAACCCACATGCGCATCAAAGCCCAAACCTGCTGTGGTTAAAAATGCTTCATCGTTTAGTGTTGCCGTGTCAACCAGTTTTGTTGTAAACCGATTAATCAGTTGAATTGCATCTTTTATTGCCATGGGAATTTTGCGATGTCGAGCAAAACCATTTCCCGAACCAAACGGTAAAATACCCAATGCAACATTTGAGCCTACTAAGGCTTTACCAACTTCATTTACTGTACCATCTCCACCTACGGCAATTACAGCTTCATATCCTTCCGTTATTGCTGTTTTACTTAATTCCGTAGCGTGATTGGCCCGTTGAGTTTCTACAATTTTATACTCAATTTGAGGGCTTAACGCTGCTTTGAGTAGCTCTATGGCTGTTTTTTTACCTTTTACACCCGAAATTGGGTTTACTATAAACAGAATCTTTTTACCTGTTTTCATAGGTCATCATATTGTTCACAATCCTGGTTTGATACTGTTGTAGGTAAGCCTTTAATCGTTGTTCCATTGCAGCTTTAATAGCTTTTGTTTCAGTATTATTAGGCAGTGCAAGATTCGATTTAAGTTGATTGTCTGTTTTCCACTTGAAAAGTCCAATGGTACTTTCTCCATTAAAATGAAGTACATAATCGTTTTCAATGTACTGATATACTTCGTTGATGTAGCTCACAGAAAAAGGAGTGACTGTTTGAAATGCGGACTGGCCAAAACTTATAAATGAACTTTCTAAGCCTAGCAGGTCAATGGCAGTAGGGTAGATGTCCGCTTGCTGTGTTACAGTTTTGATCACGGTATCTTGAAAGTAGTTAGGAGCGTAGTAGGCAATCGGTACACGATACGTTCCCAATAAGTTGGCATATTTGGCATTGCTATTTTCTTGTGTGTGATCGGCCGTAATGATAAACAAGGTATTTTCGAACCAATTTGTTTTTTCTGCTGCAGCAAAAAATTGCCTTAGTGCATAATCGGCATAGCCAATACTCTCGTGAATGGGTAAGTTGCCTTTCGGGAATTTTCCTTCGTACTGACTTGGAATGGTGTAAGGGTGATGAGAAGAAAGGGTGAAAATTCCACTAAAAAAAGGCTGGGGAAGCTCTGAAAACTGCTTTACACAGTATTGAAGGTATGGTTCATCAAAGATACCCCAATTACCGTCAAAATCAGAATCTTTCGGATAGTCTTCTTTTCCGTAATAATTGGATATTCCAGCAATCTGAGTAAACGCTTTAAATCCCATCGTGCCGTTGGCCCCTCCGTGATAAAAAGAAGTAGCATAGCCATGCTTTTGGAGTGTTCTAGGCAAACTTTCTATAGCGTTGCCTCCGTATTTACCCGAAATATAGGAGGTGTTGCTGAGGGTTGGTATGCTTGATAAAATGGCGGGCAGGGCTTCAATGGATTTTTTACCATTGGCGAAGGCGTTCTCAAAAACGATACTTTTCTGTAAAAGTTCATCTAAAAAAGGTGTGTAACCCTTTCCTCCGTTGTAAAACCCAATGTACTCCTGTCCAAAACTTTCAGCTATAATCAATACTACATTTAACTTTTTTGAACTGCTATCCGCCTTAAATTGGTGAACGGGTTGGTAAAGCTGAAGTAATTCAGCTTCATCAAAATAGGGTTTAACTACAATACTTTCTTTGTTCAGCGATTTTATTAACGTGAAGCTAGTATTGGTTACTAATGGTATATTTTGCGCTTTAGCATATTGAGATGCTTGTATAACATTGAGCGGTTTCAATTGAACTCCACCTCTAAATCCAATGAAAACAAGAACTGTAACAGGAATTGAAAAAAGGAGGTACCCTTTCCAATTGAGTCGAGAAGTTTCAATGGTATCAATTTTTTGATAGAGCACTTTCACCAACCAAAAACAGAGGGCAGCGAAAATAAAAAGGTACCAATAGTCAAGTATAAATTGAGGCAGCAAGCGAAAAACATCTTCCTGAATTCCTTTCGTCGTAAGTAGGTCGGCTGTGGTGCGTTTTTGAGTGAATTTAAAGTATTGAAAATCTAGTACATTGCTAGAAATAGCAAGTGCTGTAGAGAACAAGAAAAGTACTTTTTGTAGCTTGGTATTTGATCGTGGAAAGAACCAAAGAGATACCAAAAAAGGCAGGTACAGAATGGTAACTGTCATCCAATCGAAGCGTAAACCGCCAATAAAGTTAATGGCTTCTGGCTCGGGAAAATAACTGGAGTTAAAGAGGTAGAAAACAATCCTAAAAAGGCTAAACAACCAAACGGCAAGGCCAAATTTTAGTCCTAAAATGAGATAGCTTTTAACCAGTGATTTCATTGCCGTAAAAGTAAGCAGAGTTAAAAGAAGCCGAACAGCTTTCGGACAATAGAAATGCACATTGTGAAACGATTTAAAAAGGAGATTGATTCTTTTGTTTTATTCCGCTGAATTATTCAATGCAGCGGTGAATTTTTGGGGCCAATCAATATGTACTTTTGCCGTCGATGAAAAAATCGAATAAAGCGTCACTGGGCTTCATTTTTGCCACCATTCTGATTGATGTGATTGGAATTGGAGTCATTATTCCTGTTATACCTTCTTTAATTGAAAGCCTGAATGGGGAAGGGTTAAGTAAGGCATCAAAAATAGGTGGGTGGCTGATTTTTTCATATGCCATTATGCAATTCTTTTTTGCCCCCGTGTTGGGTGTTTTGAGTGATAAATTCGGAAGAAAACCAATTCTATTGATTGCTTTATTTGGTCTTGGAGTGGATTACTTTGTTCACGCTTTTGCACCCTCACTTTTTTGGTTGTTTCTAGGTAGAATTTTAGCAGGGCTTTGTGGAGCCAGTTTTACCGTGGCTACTGCATATATAGCTGATATCAGCACTCCCGAGAAGAAAGCGCAAAATTTTGGTTTAATCGGTGCAGCATTTGGTTTGGGTTTTATCATCGGGCCAATCATTGGCGGATTGGCAGGCGAGTACGATGTGAAGTATCCGTTTTTCATAGCCGGTGGACTTACTTTATTGAATTTCTTGTACGGGGTAATTGTGCTACCAGAATCATTACCTGTTGAAAAACGAAAGAAGACGGTGGAATTGGCAAAAGCAAACCCTTTAGGTTCAATTCACTTGCTTAGGAGGAGTAATGTTGTTGCGAGTCTAGCAGTTGCTTTTTTCTTTTTGTATTTGGCAGGCTACGCTGTTCAGTCTACTTGGCCGTTTTACGGCATGTTAAAGTTTGATTGGACTGAATCAATGGTTGGTTTATCGCTTGGTATTGTAGGTGTTGTTGTGGCCATTGTTCAGGGTTTAATGGTAAAGCATACGCTGAGATGGTGGGGAGAGAAGAAAACCATCTTTATCGGTTACGTTTCGTGGTTTGTTGGCCTGTTGTTATTTGCGTTTGTAAATCAAAGTTGGTTGTTGTTTGCTTCGGTTTTACCCTATTGTTTTGGAGGAATAGCAACCCCGACTTTGCAAAGTATTGTTTCGAATAAGTTTAAAGACAATGAACAAGGAGAGTTACAAGGAGCGCTAACTTCATTAATTTCTTTAACAGCAGTGCTAGGCCCAATTATTATGACTTCTATTTTCGCTTACTTTACGCAGGATGGATTTGAATATTTCTTCCCAGGCGCACCTTTTGTGTTAGCAGCAGGTTTTATAGCACTGTCATTTGTTATTACTCGAGCCGCAATGGGCAACAAGGAGATAGAAAGTTCGACTGCTTAACAAGGAATGTTGGATTTCATATAAAATCATTATATTTAGAATTTTATGGAAATATTATGAAATACAATCAAAACATACTGCTAACCGTTTTTATTCTTTCAAGTTGCTTTTATACTTCATTAAATGCACAGCAATACCAACATTATTGGGCTCCTGAAAGAAATGTACAAGTAATGGCAGACGGAGTTTGGATAGGCGTAAACGATGGATGCTTAATGTTACCTTGCTACGATATAGAGTTGTTCGCAAACTTTGGAAATTCATATCATTTTTTGGGTGGTTATTACAATTATGATTTTAAAGACCCTCGAACAGGTATTATAGATGGACCAAATTTCCAAGTTACAAAAGACACGGGAAATACTTGGACGCAAGTGGGAGGTAATAATGTATGGCAAATTTCAAATTTCCCGGTGAGCGTAGCAAACATCTCGTTTGTACACGATAGCTTGTCTTATGTTTTTGGCAATACGTATCCGTTTACCGGTTCTTCTTTCGCAAGGTTGCTTAAGGATACCACTTTAGTTACGTTTACTTGGGGTTCGTTAATTTCTCCTTATGACTCCAGAACAAGGATGGACTTTGTAAATGACTCTGTTGGATTTCTTATTTTGAATGATACTTCAGGATTAGGAAGTTATGTTTTTAAAACAGTGGACTACGGTGATAGCTGGAATGTTATTTTAACCGACTCTATCGTTCAGTTTACTACAATTAATTTCATTGACTCAATTAACGGAATTATATCTTCTCAAAATCGAATATATCAAACCAAAGATGCAGGATTAACTTGGTTTACAATACCTAATCCCAATTTTCAAATTGGGAAATACAGCTCATGCGCATTTTTTAATGATAGCATAGGTTATTTAACATCAGATTCAGGGTATGTTCTTCGTACTTCAAACAGAGGAGTTTCTTGGTCCATAGATTTAGATAGCTCAAGTACTACCTGGGGCGGCGACGCTTCAAAACTACGTATCAATAAAATAATCGACCGTGACATTGCGTATTTTCTTTATAATTTTGACAATTTGCTTCGAAGATCTAAACTTTCTACATCGTTATAAAGTGAAGGTCAATTGTTTGATAAACAATTGAATATTTACCCAAATCCTGTTGATAAAAACTTGGTTATCGATTTTAATGATTCGAATCAAAATTTAGAGTTTTACATTTA
The DNA here is from genome assembly GCA_905479325.1 of uncultured Flavobacteriales bacterium. Classification (GTDB taxonomy): domain Bacteria; phylum Bacteroidota; class Bacteroidia; order Flavobacteriales_E; family Vicingaceae; genus NORP294. Next base: position 60,190 of record CAJQLW010000007.1, on the reverse strand, counting down.
TGATATGAATGGCAGATTAAAATTACATACTGCTAAAAGGAATATAGACGTATCTAATTTCAATAGTGGGGTCTATATTATTCGGGCGTTTAGCGGAGAAAAGGGTTATCACGGAAAATTTTTGAAGGTGGACTAACCGTCTAAGTGAAGTATTTCACCAACATTACAACTCCACTTACGGTCATAATGAATACCACTAATTTTCTAAAGCTTTCATCGCTCATTTTAGAAAGTAATCTTTTGCCAAAGATGTTCCCAATGATGGCACCAAGGCCAATGAGTATTCCATAGCCCCATAGTTCGCCGTGGAGAACGCCCAAAAAAGTATAGCTGCCCAATTGAGCAAAGCCTGCGAAAAAAGAGTTAGCCGTTTTGGTCGCAATTAGTTTTTCTTTAACCAAGCCCATGTTTAGGTAAAAAGGATTTAAAACAGCTCCTGTGGCACCAAATAAGGTAGAAATTAAAGTCACCACAAAACCTAATGGAATAAAATACCACATTTTCATGCTAAAGGAAGTTTTCTTTTTCCCAAAACGAAATTGAAAGGCTGTAGAAATCAAAAACATTCCAAGAAGTAATTGAATCCAATCTGACTCTAACTGAACAAAAATGAAGGCTCCAACAACAGCACCAAGCAGTGCAGAAGGTACAAAAAAGGCAACTAGTTTCCATTGAATGTCCTTCCAAAACAAAATTAAACGAGCAGGTCTGCCAATCATGTTACCTAAGTTTACTACCGGAGCAACCACAGAAGGACTCAAGTAAAAACCAACAATGGGCAATAGAATCAGTGCTCCTCCGCCACCTGATAAAGTGCTAACAATGTAGGCTATGATTCCACAAATGAAAAGGATGAAATAACTCATAGAGTTGGTTTCACAACTGGATCAAATCAAGTTTGAATCACACCAACATTGTATGGCTTTTCAATGGGTGCGTTGTTCGCTGCTTCAATTCCCATAGAAACCCAACGTCTTGTTTCTAAAGGATCAATCACATTATCAACCCAAAGACGGCTAGCGGCGTAATAGGGAGAAGTTTGTTTGTCGTATCGCTCAGTAATTTCTTTTAATAATTTGTTTTGAGCCTCTTCTGTAATTACTTCTCCTTTCGCTTTTAAGGTAGCTACTTGAATTTGTAACAGTGTTTTTGCCGCTGAAGCACCACTCATTACTGCAATGTTAGCCGTTGGCCACGCTGCAATCAAACGAGGGTCATATGCCTTTCCGCACATGGCGTAATTTCCTGCGCCGTAGCTATTTCCCATTACAATGGTAAACTTAGGTACAACTGAGTTTGCCATGGCATTTACCATTTTTGCTCCGTCTTTAATAATTCCTCCATGCTCAGATTTAGAGCCAACCATAAAGCCAGTTACATCTTGTAAAAACACCAAAGGAATCTTCTTTTGGTTACAATTCATAATAAAACGAGCCGCTTTGTCAGCTGAATCAGAATAAATTACTCCACCAAAATGCATTTCTCCTGTTTTGGTTTTTACCAACTTACGTTGATTGGCAACAATACCAACAGCCCAGCCGTCAATTCTAGCATAACCGCAAACTATCGTTTTTCCATGTAATTCTTTGTACTCTTCAAATTCGCTGTTGTCTACCAAGCAGTTAATGATTTCTTTTACATCGTACTGCTTGTTTCTATCGTATGGAATTTTACTGTAAAGCGCTTTCTTTTCGGTGTTAGATTTAGCAGGTTCGGCTCTATTAAACCCGGCTTTATTACTATCGCCCATTTTATCCATGATGTTGCGAATAGAAGTAAGGCAGTCTTTATCGTCTTTGCTTTTGTAATCGGTTACACCCGATATCTCACAGTGGGTGGTAGCACCGCCTAATGTTTCATTGTCAATGTCTTCTCCAATAGCAGCTTTTACTAAGTATGAACCTGCTAAAAAGATAGAACCTGTTTTCTCAACGATAAGCGCTTCATCGCTCATGATTGGTAAATAGGCTCCACCTGCAACGCAAGAGCCCATTACAGCCGCTATTTGGCTTATACCCATGCTGCTCATTACAGCATTGTTTCTAAACATTCTTCCAAAATGTTCTTTATCCGGAAAAATTTCATCTTGCATGGGCAAGAAAACTCCTGCGCTATCTACCAAGTAGATAATTGGTAATCTGTTCTCAATTGAAATTTCTTGTGCGCGTAGGTTCTTTTTTGCTGTAATTGGAAACCAAGCTCCGGCCTTAACGGTAGCATCATTTGCTACAATAATACACAGCTGCTTAGATACGTAACCAATTTTTACAACAACCCCTCCAGACGGGCACCCACCATATTCTTCGTACATTCCATCACCAACAAAGGATCCTATTTCAATGCAGTTTTCCTCATCGTCCAATAAAAAGTCGATCCGTTCACGGGCTGTTAATTTGCCTTTTTCGTGTTGCTTGTCAATCTTTTTTTGGCCTCCACCTAAATTGATTTTTTCTTGTTTTCTCTTCAAATCCGATATCATCATTCTGATGCTACCATCATTCTTACTCTTTTCAATATCAATTTTTTTAGCCATTTTTTATCGATTGATTTAGTTGTTTTAAATACGTTTTACTTTCAGGCCCTAAGTTAAACAGCAAATCTAGAATACTCAAATTTGGAATAAATCCATGTTTCTCTTCAAACACCTGTATGTACTTAGTAGGTGAAAACGATTCCATTTGAACTTTGTTCTTTGGGTTAATGATGGTTCTCCAGTCGGGTTGGTGAGGTTCGAAATTTGCTGTGAAATGAACGGCAGAGTTAATTCCAATCATGCGCTTTATCGCTTTTTCAACGAGTAGGTTACGTTTCAATAAGTTGATTTCGTTTAAAAAGACTAGAGGCTTTATTTCTTCCTCGTAAAATTCAAAAAAGGGTGAAGCACGATAGGCTGACTCAATGGAGCGCCAATGTAATTTTTGCCAGTCTTCGTCATAGCTCACTTCAATGTTTTCAATAGCCGCATGGTTTTTCCATTTCTTTACCGGAATGGTTAAGGATAATAATCCATTGGCTCCATAGATTTCAAAACGATTTCTATAGGTCTGCTTAATAAAGTGTTCTTTCGCTTCTATAGCATATTCTGGCTCAGATACAATGAGGGAAAACTGAACAATCGGTGCAAAACAAGAGGAGGAAACTACAAGGCTCATTTTAGCAAAATAATCGAATAGCTTCTTCCAATAAGTCAGTTTTTTCAATGGGTACCACACCAACATTTTCACACACCAAACCGCCTGCTAAATTCGAAAGTTCAGCAATCATTTCCGGTTCTTGCTTTAAAGCCAAACAAAGTGTGGCAACGCTAATAACGGTATCGCCAGCACCCGAAACATCAGTGATATCTCTGTGGTGAGCACCTATGTGATGTTTTGATTTAGGTGAGTTAATAAAAACTCCTAACTCTGAAAGAGTTATTAATGTATTTTTATTTCCTATTTTAGACTCTAGTTGATCAATAACTGCTTCTAATTCTTGTTGGTTTTTATGGTTGAACTCAACTTTTAACCCTTCCTTTAATTCTTTTAAATTGGGCTTAAATAGGGTAACTCCATGGTATTCGGTGAAGTTGTTTTTCTTTGGGTCAACTGTTGTTGGAATTGATTTCTCATTCGCCAATTGAACAACTTTTTGAATAAGAGTTGGTGTAATGCAGCCTTTGTCATAATCTTCGAAAATAATGGCATCAACTTTTCTTGTTTTCAGAATGAGTTGAATTTTTTCAAAAAACATCTCTTCTTCGGCACTGCTTAGAGCATGTAAGTCCTCTCCATCAATTCGTAGCATTTGATGGTTATTGCCAATGATTCTAGTTTTTTTCGTCGTTCTTCTGTTTAAAGATTGGAGCAACCCTTCTGCAGTTTGATTGTTGTCTTTTGTTAATTGAATTAACTCGTTTCCATCATCATCGGCACCAATAACAGAACACAGAATGGGAGTAGCACCCATGGCTTTTACATTTAAGGCAACATTGGCTGCACCGCCTAAACGAGATTCTTTTTTCTGCACTGCAACAATAGGAACGGGCGCTTCTGGCGAAATCCGATCTACTTTTCCCCAATAGTAGGAGTCAATCATTACATCGCCTATAATCAATATAGTTAAGTCATTAAACTTTTCAAATAAACCGTTGAGTTGTGACTTAGACGCTTTCATTATTTCAATTGTTTTAAGGCTGTTTCCATTCGATTCATGGCTTCTTCCAACACCTCTATTGAGGTTGCATATGAAATACGTATGCATTCAGGACTACCAAACGCTTCACCCGTAACTAAAGCTACTTCGGCAACTTCTAAAAGGTATAAACACAGATCTGTAGCATTTTCAATAGTGCCTTTGCTGTGTTTTTTACCAAATAAAGCTTCAATGTTAGGAAACACATAAAATGCACCTTCTGGTTGGTTAATGATGACACCATCCATTTTTTCAAGTCGGCCAATCATGTAATCTCTTCGCTCTTTAAATGCATCTCTCATGTATAGCATTTCCGAAGGATCCATTTCCATGGCTTCGATTACTGCTCTTTGAGTAATGCTACAAGTAGCAGAAGTAAACTGACCTTGTATTTTGTCACAAGCTTTGGCAATCCATTCAGGGGCGCCAATGTAACCCAATCTCCAACCAGTCATGGCAAAGCCTTTCGAAACTCCGTTAATGGTGATTACTTGTTCGTAGATTTCAGAAAATTGGGCCAAACTTTCGTGATTTCCGCTGAAATTGATCAGTTCATAAATTTCATCTGCAATTACATAAAAATCTTTTTTTGTTTCAATTACCTTTGCTAACGAAGCTAATTCATCTTTGCCATAAATAGAACCTGTCGGATTACAAGGACTGCTGAAAATCATCATCTTTGTTTTGTCCGTCATCGCTGCACTCAGTTGATCTGCAGTAATTTTAAAATCTGACTCAATAGTAGACTCAACAAAAACAGGAATTCCCTCCGCCATTTTAATTATTTCTACGTAACTCACCCAATAAGGCGTTGGAAGTATAACTTCATCTCCTGGATTTACTAGGCTCAACACTACATTTGCAATGGATTGCTTTGCGCCAGTTGAAGCAACAATTTGATTTGGTGAGTAGTCTAAATTATTGTCTCTTTTAAACTTTTTAGAAATTGCTTCCCGCAGTTCTAAATAACCTGAAACAGGGGTGTATGAAGTAAAGTTATCGTCTATGGCTTTTTTTGCAGCCTCTTTAATTCGGTCTGGTGTATGAAAATCAGGCTCCCCTAAGCTCAAACTGATAATGTCTTTTCCTTCTGCCTGTAATTCTCGACTTCTCTTTGCCATTGCAATGGTTTGAGATTCGGATAATCTGTTAATTCTTTCAGAAACGTTTTTCATAAAAATAACCTCGTTTATATGTGATACAAAGCTAATGAATTCAGTTATTCTTCCTTCTTTCCAAAAATGAAAACGAATCCAAGCTCAAGTGACTCTAAACCGAAGTTAAAACCGATGTCATTGTTATTTATTTCGAATTCCGAGCCACCCCTGCTTGATAGATCAACTATTTCTTTCGAATTGTTGTATCGAAAGTTTCCGTAATTCAAGGTAAGTGCTGTCTTTTTTGTCGTTAGGTAATAAATCCCCGGTGAAATATTGAATTCAAAAAAGTTAATTTCACCTTGCAGGTCTGAACTACCTGAATTCAAATAAGAGGATTCGCCTTTTCCAATTCGTGCATCCAATTCAAAGCTAAACAAAACCCGGTCTGCTATCTTTTTCTGAAAATTAACAAAAGGGTTAATAAATCTAGTTTTAATGGTGGTAGAGCCCTTAAATGCTTGATTTCTTGGGTCCATTCTATCAGTTTGTTTTTGCTCTGTGTTCAATAGTCCCAATCCAACACCTAAAGCAACGTTTTTAGAGACAAATATTCCCATTTTAGGATTTAGAAACAGCCTTGAATACTCTTCTGAATATACAATTCCACCAGATGCTTTTTGTTCAAGAGAAGTTCTACTTATTCCTACATCACCTCCTAAAAGAATTGAACCTTTGTTGATTTGGCCATAGGATATGATGGTTAACAGTAAACAGGAGAGGAGCGTGTACACTTTCATTTTCAAGTTTTAAAGAAAACAAAGAAAGCGAATAAATTAAAGAATTGATGTTTTTAGAATAATATTATTGCCACAACTCAGGTTTAAAACAATTAACTTTACATCATTATATAAAGTTATGGAAATAGTACTAGAAATTTTAAAATACACGATACCGTCAGTAGTAATTTTTGTGGGAATGTATTTCATTTTGAATAGTTTTTTAGACAGTGAAGAACGGAAAAGAGAGTTAAAATACCGAACAGACAATTATAAGTTGATTACGCCGGCTAAGTTGCAAGCATTTGAGCGGTTGATTTTGTTTTTGGAAAGAATAAATTTAAGTAATCTGGTAATGAGAACTTACGTTAATGGTATGACAGCAAAGGCATTGCAATCAAAAATGCATGCAGCGATACGAGAAGAATATGAGCACAACATTGCATTGCAATTGTACATTCCTAGTCAAGCTTGGAAAATGGTGAAGTCATCTAAAGAGGAAACAATTAAAGTAATTAACAACTGTGCCGACCAACTGAATGATGATGCAAGTGGCTTAGAATTAAGTCAGTTTATTTTAGAACTAGTTGGGCAGGTGGAAACGACTCCAACAGAAATTGCCATTGAAGCGTTGAAAAACGAAGTAAATAAAGTGTTTTAGATGAGTGAAGTTCATAAGCGTCATCACGAAGATTCTTTACATAAAAAAAAGGGCTGGCTCAGCAAGTGGGAGGATTACATTGGTGAGTTTGTTTACGGTGGTATAGATGGCAGTGTTACTACTTTTGCAGTTGTAGCAGGCTCTGCAGGAGCTGGGTTAGATTCTTCAGTGATAATAATTTTAGGCTTTGCAAATTTAATTGCAGACGGCTTTGCGATGTCTGTTGGCAGTTATCTTTCAAACAAATCAGAGCAACAAAACTACGAGAAGCACGAACGGATTGAGCATTGGGAAGTGGAACACCTTCCTGAAAAGGAAAGAGAAGAAATAAGAGAGATTTACGCAGCTAAAGGTTTTGAAGGGGACTTGTTGGAGCAGGTTGTTGATGTTATTACAGCCGACAAAGACCGTTGGGTAGATGTGATGATGAAAGAAGAATTAAACATGATGCGCGAAGAGAAGTCGCCATTAGCTATGGGCGCAATGACTTTTGTTTCCTTTGTTCTAGTGGGTTTTATTCCGCTTATTGCTTATTTATGGGATTATTCTGCAAACGTTGATTCTGTGCACCTTTTTAAAATTAGCATCGCTTTAACATCTTTAGCGTTTGTTGGTATCGGATGGTTGAAGTCAATAGTTGCTCAAACGAGTAGAATTAGAAGCATTTTAGAAACTCTTTTTTTAGGAGCGGCAGCCGCGGTATTGTCTTACATTGTTGGAAGTTGGCTTGAGAGTTTAATTCATTAAATCCAAGTTACCTTGTCTTCAATAGGGCCGTTTTCTAGCTTTGGAATTTCCGGTAAACCTTCTTTTGGTATTCCCAATTGAAGGAAACCCATACATTGGTCTTCATTCTCTAAATTTAGGTAGTCTTTCATTTCAGCGCTAAAGGCCATTTTTGGAGTACTCCAATAACCAATGATATTTAGGCTTTTCATGCCCAACAATATGTTTTGAACGGCACAAGCAACGGCCCATTGTTCTTCGAAAACCGGCACACTTCCTTTATCACATCGTTTCATGCAGATGGCAATTACTACGGCTACATTTTTCGATTTATTCAAAATCTTTTGTTCTTTTTTTTCTTCGAACAACTCTTTTGAAGTAGTTGATTTATAAATAGAGGCAAGGGTTTCAAAAAAATCATTTTTCGCTTCTTTTTCAAAAACACTAAATCGCCAAGGCTGTGTTCTTCTATGAGAAGGTGCGTAATTTCCCAACTCGAGCAACTTCCAAATTTTTTCTTGTTCTATTGTTGCGCCTATTTCCATTTGTTGTGCAAATAAAGATTGACGTTTTGCAATGATATTTTTAACGTTGAGAAATTCCATGAAGAGTATTGTTTTTTGTTACATTCAAAATTACCTTAGATATTGAGAACCTCGATTATGTAATAGTTAAAACTTTAAATCTTAACGGAAGAAATTAACTTTTGTTAAACAATAGTTTTAAGTATTTGTAAACACGTAGGTTGCAAATTAAAATAGTGTTTGAAATTCGATATTCGATTAGCCAAGCCTTTTTTTAAAGAGTAATTCCATACACATTTGATTAATTTCGTTTTCGAATTAAAAAATAGGAAATGAGAGTATTTATATGGTGTAGTTTGATTCTTTCTAGTTTAACTGTCTTTGGGCAAGGATACTGGCAGCAAGAGGTTGCTTATGAAATGTTCATTGACATGAACGTTAAAACAAATCAATTTCAAGGAAATCAGAAATTAAAATATACCAATCATTCACCCGATACCTTAACTCAGGTTTTTTACCACTTGTATTTCAATGCTTTTCAACCAAACAGCATGATGGATGTTCGTTCGAGGTTAATTGAAGACCCAGATAGAAGAGTAGGAGACCGTATTTTGAGTTTGAAAGAAGATGAAATTGGCTATCAGAAGATTGATAAATTAACGCAGGACGGTAAAAAACTGAAGTATCAAGTTGAAGGAACAATTTTAGAAGTAGAATTAGCAAAGCCTATTTTACCCGGGCAAACTACCATTTTTGAAATGGATTTTAATGCTCAAGTACCGTTACAGGTGAGAAGGTCAGGAAGAGACAACAAGGAAGGTATTCGATATTCGATGACACAATGGTACCCTAAAATGGTAGAGTATGACTACCAAGGTTGGAATGCAAACCCATACATTGGTAGAGAATTTCACGGAGTTTGGGGCAGTTTTGATGTAAAGATTAGCATTGATAAAAGCTACGTTTTGGGTGGTACTGGGTACGTTAAAAACCCAGAAGTTGTTCAGCACGGTTATGGCAGCGGAAAATCGAACTTTCCAGAAACGCAAGGAGAAAAAATAACATGGCATTTTAATGCACCACTTGTTCATGATTTTGCGTGGGTAGCAGATCCTGATTTCAAGCTTACTACTTCTACTTTAGACAATGGAACAGTGTTGCATTTTTTATATCAACCCGATACCAATTATACCGCATGGGACAGTTTACCACAATATGGCAAACGTATTTTTGAGATCATGAATGCTAACTTTGGTGAATATCCTTACAAACAATATACGGTAGCGCAAGGTGGAGATGGGGGGATGGAGTACCCGATGTTGACATTAATAACGGGTAAAAGAAGTAAAGGCAGTTTAATTGGAGTCACCGTTCACGAAGCCAATCATTCATGGTATCAGCACTTGTTAGCAACCAATGAGGCGCTTTATCCTTGGATGGACGAAGGGTTTACGTCTTATGCCTCAGATTTTGTAATGCATGAATTGTTTCCAACCGTTACACCATATGAAGGCAGTTACCGTTCGTATTACAGTTTGGTAGAATCTGGAAAACAAGAAGCGTTAACGACGCATGCAGACCATTACGAAACAAACAGGGCTTACGGCACAGCATCCTATTCTATGGGATTGATTTTTTTACATCAACTTGGTTATATTGTTGGAGAAGAAGTATTGATGCGCAGCATGAGAAGGTACTTTGCAGAATGGAAGTACAAACATCCTACACCAAACGATTTTATTCGAATTGTGGAGAAGGAAAGTGGCTTGGAACTGACATGGTATTTGGAGCAATGGATAGGAACAACGAGCACAATAGACTATGGCATAAAATGGCTTCAAGAAAATGATGAGACAGATAAAACCCATGTTATTTTAGAAAGAAAAGGCAAGCTACCAATGCCTTTAGACATTAAGGTAGTTTATAAAGATGGAAAAGAGGAGTGGATTAACATTCCATTAAGAATTATGAGAGGTGAGAAAATCGCAGAGAAAGACATGGAAAAATTTTCTGTGAAAGCCGATTGGCCTTGGACTTTTCCAACCTACGAATTGATTTTGGATTGCGAAGATGAAGACATTGAAAGCATAGAAATTGATCCGTCTAAACGCATGGCAGATATTGACCGTTCTAATAACATTTATCCTAAAAAGGATGATACTATGTTTAAATCTAACTAGCAGTAGGCAACATTTTTGATATAATTATTGTCATTATACTATGAATATAAAAAGAAAAATTTCGATCATTGCAGTAGCTGTAGGATTATTAACGGCTTGTATAAACGATGATGATGGAACGATAACTCCTGAACCAACCCCAATTCAAAGGGGGGATGTAGAAGTAAATAGATTTGTTATTTCGTTTAGGCCAAAATCTGGTGGCCCGGTAAAAGAGTTCGAATACTACGATCCTGATGGGGTAGGTGGCAATGCACCTGTAAAAAATGAGTCATGGATATTGGATTATTCACCATCAGGAATTCGCACTTATGATGCGAGCATCAAGTTTTATTTAGATTCACTAGATGTCACGGATCAAATTGAAGCAAAAGGATCGAATTATATTATTTGCTATAGGGATATGGTGAATCAAAATTTAAGATTAAACGATTCTAACCTAGATGCAGATGGTCTTAAGTTAGGTACAATTACTACTTGGCAGGTTTTAAATGATCAAGGTACATCTACCGGTGGAAACGGAAATGTTAGATTAACACTTAACTACATTCATTTACGAAAAGAGGGCATATGTGATGCTGGAGTTCGTATTTTTGAGTCAACAATTTTTTATCAACACCAATAAAAATGAAAGGGATGAAGATTAGACAACTTTTAGTATTCGGAAGCATATTGCTGTTTACTTCAAGTTTAGTAGCTTGTGGTGGAAGTAAAAAGGCTTCAACAGCCAAAGGGCCAAAAGTTAAATCAGGAAGTGGGATGGGAAACCAAAAACACAAAAACAAACACGTTTGGGGCAAGTAGTTTCAAATTGATAAATAAAAAGTGCTGATTATTGAACCAGCACTTTTTTTATGTCTACCAATTTATTTGTATCGAAGCTTCTAATTTCTAGCAAGTACATTCCTGAACTTAAACTTTCAGGAATTTGGATGGTGTTTCCTGTTTGTTGCATTATTATTTGACCTTGAATGTTTCGCAAGCTTAAAGTTGCTTGCTCGCCTGATAAAGTAAGTTGCTCTCCCACTTTAATAGGGTTTGGATAAACGCTAACCGTTTCTTTTACCTTCACATTTTCTGCAATAGAGGTGGATAATTGAACACAAAAAGTATCAGTACTTAATGATGTTCTAAAGTTATTTTCATAGAATAAAGTGTCTCCTTGTGGACTTGTAATTAACGCATAACCATTACCAAACCGACCTGTTGGGTCATTAAATCCATCTCCTTGAGAATCAAAGATACTGAACCTAAAACAACCGCTATAAGCACAAAGGGCATCGGTGTATGTAGCACCTCCGTTAATATTTGGATATCCGGGGCTCTCATGTAAAATTAACCCTGTACCAAAGTCTTCCAGTTGCCAAGAAAGTTCACTTCCATAGTCGTCGGTTTTAAATGTAAGATTCAAAACATCACTAACAATTGTGTTTACTGTAAAGGAAATGGAGTCAATGTTGTTAGATAAATTTTGGTCTATAACACCTACAGGTCTTACGGTAAAAGTTAAGGTATTAGAACCGTTGATTGGTGTTAAGGAGGGTAAATTAACAACACTAACTTCTTGAGGAATGGTAACTGCACCGATTAAAAGAGATTGGGTAAGGCCATTGAAGTTATAATCTAAATAAAAGCTGTCTACAGGTAAGTTACCTATATTTATAACTCTTACAGTAGTTTGAATTGATGTAGCACATTGAAAATTATCGATATTGCCTATGTCTATTAATCCTAAATCAACAGAGAATGGAGCAGGGTTAGGGTCTAATCCTGTTAAGGTTGTTGCTCCTGTATTATCTGGATCGAGCCAATGCTTTAATTGTCTCAATGTATCTGGGCTATTGTCCCAGGAGTGCGAAAATTTACCAAAGTAGTCTTGCAAGCGATTTCCGCAAGCCGCATCGCCGCCATGTAATTGCCCAATTATTTGCTGACTAGCGTTAAACAGCGCTGAACCAGAAGATCCTCCTTGGGTCGTTCCTCTCTCCCAATTGCTCACCTGCCAATGTGTAACTCCTGAAGCATAATAAGCGCTATTTGTTACCGCATCGTTATCGATTGAAATTTTCTTAACATCTCCCACAGGATGATGAATACAAACTGATTTGGTAGAAGCTACATTTTGATTGTTCCAGCCGGCATAATATACGTTGTAATTGGAAGGTGGTCTGCTGCTTAATTCACGTAATTCAAAATCTGAGCCTAAATTCACTGCAATAGATTTCCTAGAACTACCACTGATAGAATTGGTGAATACGCCATCTGTGTTTGGATTACAAAAGGCACTTTCATAACCGAATATAAATATGGAATTGTTGCGAACACCGCAGTGAGCTGCAGTTAGAAAATAGGGTGTAGTATCTTGACGCACATTATTAATTAGAGTTCCAGTGCAGAATCTTGTATTCGATGCTGTTGTAACCATTGCAACGGCTCTTTTTACATCTTGCCAATTGGTTCCTTCCGTACAATTAACATTGATATTGCAACTGCCTGAACCTTGAAAAGCCTTTTGAACTTTATCGTGAATTGATCGATATCCATATACCAATTCATCAATCGAAATACTATTTTGACTTACTTCATTTTGTGGAACGGATAGCTCTAAGGTGATCGAATTTCCCTTAATTGGACGAATTGAAAATTGATGATCTTCTTTATTGTTTTTTGAAGTAAGAGCACCAAGAACATCAGAATAGCTGTCGTTGTAAATAAACAACTTAGCATTTGGACTAAGTTTGAAATTGTTGAAATTCAAATTAATACTTTCAGCCTGCTGGTAGGAAACTTTAAACTTCCAAGTACTCGTCTGGTCATAATCATTATGAAACCATTCACCAACGTTCGATAAGTTGTAATTCACGTTCACCAATGTTCCAAATCTCCATGCAATATCGTTGTGCTGATCTGTAACGGCATCTTCAGCTTCTAAAGTTGCGGTATTGGGGTCGGTTAAGTTAATGGTGTAATTAGTAGGTCTAGATTTCTCGTTTTGTTCGAAAAATGAAGGTGGCAGTTCTCCCGTTTGTATTTGACCAAAGCTTATAAAGCTTATTAAATTTGCTGAAAGTAGACCTAGGATTTTTAAAATTCTCATACTTGTAAAGTTAATAAAATACGCAATAGTAATAATATGACGAATAAAGTAAACTCAACGTTTGTAGGCTCGGCAAAAAGAAGTACAGCGTTAAGTATTTATTACCCTGAAATAAAAGAGGATGCCCCGATTTTACTTTTTGCACATGGTTTCAAAGGCTTTAAAGATTGGGGTCATTTTCCACAAATCCAACAAATGTTTGCTCGAGAAGGTTTTGTAGTAGTGGCTTTTAACTTTTCACACAACGGTGGTACAGTTGAAAATCCAATCGATTTTCCGGATTTAGAAGCATTTTCATTGAACACATACCAAAAAGAATTAGACGATATTGGATTTGTACTCAACTGGATTAACTCAAAAAAGGAAACACTTTTTGCCAGAACAGATTTAGATGAGATTTCATTACTAGGCCATAGTAGAGGTGGAGGAATAGCTTTATTGGCTGCTCAAAAATATGCGGAAATTAAAAAAGTAGTGACTTGGGCAGCGGTAGCAGATTTTATGGAGCACCTGCCAAATGAAATGGAATTGAAAGAATGGGAAAGGAACGGAGTTTATACGATTACCAATGGGCGGACGAAACAACAAATGCCTATGAAATTTGACTTTGTCCAAAATTTGAGGGAAAATGTTAAGCAGCTGAGCATTGAAAATGCGGTTAAAAATTGCCCAAAGCCAATGCTTATTATTCATGGCGTAAACGATGAAACCGTCGATGTTGAAAATGCAGCGAGAATACAAAGTTGGAGTGAAAATGCACAAGTAGAGCTGGTAGAAAATTGCAACCATACGTTTAATGGAAAACATCCATGGAATTCCGATGAAGTTCCGGAAGCAACAATAAAAGCATTAAAGAGCAGTGCTTTGTTTTTAAAGTCTTAAAATTTTAATCTTGGGCTTGGTGGATTTTTTAAATCTCCAAATTGTTCCGCTTCAAAAAGAAATTTACCTGCTATGGCAATCATTGCACCATTGTCGGTACAATATTCAAATTTGGGCAAATGCACGGTCCAGCCTTTTTTTTCCTTTTCCTTTAATTGCTTTCTCAATTCAGAATTTGCTGAAACTCCGCCGGCAATAGCCACTTCAGTAATGTTTTTATCTTCAACTGCTTGATTCAACTTTTTAAGCAGGGTTGCTACAATTGTATGCTGCACAGATGCACAAATGTCATTTAAATTCTCTTGAATAAAATCAGGGTTTTGCTCTACATTTTTTCTTAAAAAATAGAGTATTCCTGTTTTTAATCCGCTAAATGAAAAATCATACCCTTTGATGTTTCCAACCTTAAAAGGAAAGGCTTTAGGGTTGCCTGTTTTAGCGTAGCGATCAATTAAAGGGCCTCCGGGATAAGGTAAGTCCATCATTTTTGCCGCTTTATCAAAGGCTTCGCCGGCAGCATCATCTAGTGTATTGCCCAAAACCTCCATTTCTAAGGCACTTTTAACCAATACAATTTGAGTATGCCCTCCGCTTACCGTTAAACATAGAAAGGGAAATTTTGGTGTACTTGCATTATCGTCAATAAAGTGCGCTAAAATGTGCGCCTTCATGTGATTCACTTCTACCAATGGTTTCTTTAGGCCAATGGAAAGCCCCTTGGCGAATGAACTTCCAACAAGTAATGAGCCTAAAAGACCTGGGCCTATGGTGTAGGCAATGGCATCAATATCGGCTAATGAACAGTTCGCTTCTTTTAACCCTTTTTGAAGAACAGGAATAATGTTTTGCTGATGAGCTCTTGAGGCTAATTCAGGCACAACCCCACCAAATTCAGTGTGTATTTCTTGGTTGGCAACATAATTGGCGAGAATTTTATTTCCCTTTAAAACGGCAATCGAAGTATCGTCGCAAGAACTTTCTATTCCAATTATAATACTATGTTTCTGCACCATTTATATTTTGCTGAACTTTGTAGGTTAAAGTTTCAAAAGTATCAAAAAAGCAGGTAAAATATTCCTTCATATTGTAATTGTTTTGTTATTGATAATAGGGCTATTATGGGCAATATTTCAATTGCCAAGGGTACAAACGTTTGCCGCTCAAAAAGCGGCCAATTACTTGTCTTCTGAATTGAACGTTCCTGTAACTGTAAATCGTTTAGAAATAGATTTTTGGAAGCAGCTTGTTTTAAAGGATTTGTACATTGAAGACTTGAATAAAGATACGCTGCTACTTTTGGGAGAGCTGAATGTTACAGTGAACAAGCTTGATTTTTTCGAAAAAGAAGTAGGTGTGTTTATACACTTAACACATCCTCAGGCTAAAACCTATATTTTTGAAGGAGACTCTTCTTTCAATCATCAGTTTTTGATTGACTACTTTTCTTCACCAGATACTAGTTCAACTCAGAATGAATGGGATTTTACCTTAAATGGTATTCAAGTTAGCAACGGAAAATACTCTTTTAATGACTACAACGAAAAAAAGCAGAGCTATGGGGTAGACTATTTCCATATTGCTGCCGATTCCATTCAGTTGTTGGCTACTAATTTTGTTTTTGATGCAGATACAACACTTTTACACCTACAGCGCCTTTCACTTCATGAGCAGTCGGGGTTTAAATTAGGATTGCTAAGTGCTAAAACCAAAATATATACTGGTGTTTTTGATTTGAAAGATTTAGAAATTGTAACAGGTAAAACTTATGTTCAAGGTTCCTACGCTATGATTGCGGAAGACTTTTCTGCCTATACCGATTTTAACAATAAAGTTCGAATGAAAGGAGACTTGCATTCTACTGTAGTGAACATGGAGGATTTGTCTTACTTTGTGTCACCTTTTTTAGGTATTGAAAATGAGGTTTTTATTGATGGAAAAGTAGACGGTACAGTGGCGAATTTACGAGCAAATGACTTAGAACTAGAAATAAATGGAGGTACTTACTTGAGAGGAGATTTTAGTTTTAGAGGACTTCCGGACATAGACAATACGTTTATTTACACGGAGCTGAGTCAACTAAAAACTTCAGCCCAAGCCTTGCGTAAAATTCCTGTCGCTCCATTTGAAGACAAGAAAACACTTTCGATTCCAACCTCTTTTGATCAGTTGGAGCAAATTCGTTTTAAGGGAAACTTTACCGGTTATATTTCTGACTTTGTTGCATTTGGTTTGTTTAATTCAGCTTTGGGAAATATTCAAACCGATATATTGCTGAAGGAGAATTCAGAGGGAGATTATCAGTACAATGGTAAATTAAGCTCGATTAATTTTGACTTAGGCCAATTGGTTGGTGAAAAAATGTTAGGAGGAATAGCACTAAATGTATCGATGAATGGGAAGGGATTTAGCAAAGAAGATGCTGATTTTAAAGCTAAAGGAGTTGTTAATTATTTAGAGTTTAGTGATTACAGGTATAAAAATGTAAAACTCAATGGTTCTTTTAGAAAGGAAAAATTCAACGGACAGTTTAACGTTCGAGACAAAAACATAACAGCTAATTTTAATGGTAGTATCGATCTCAATACCGCAAAGCCAGTTTCGAATTTTGTACTCGATGTATCGAATGCAAAACTTGCTATTTTAAATTTATTCAATCAAGAAGATACAGCTACAACGCTGTCTTTTGATTCTCAAATTGATTTGGAAGGTTCGGACTTAGACGACCTTTCAGGGTTTGCAAATGTTAGAAAGTTGAAGTATTACGATTCCAAATTAAATCATACTGTAAGTGATTTTAGTTTAGAAGCAATAAAACAAGGCGCTAATCGAAAGAAACTAGAATTAAAGTCAAGTTTTTTGGATGCTAAAATGGAAGGTGATTACCAGATTAGGGACTTAGCTACAGTTTTTGAAAATACGTACAATCAATTTTTAGACTCAACAAAGAGTATTGTGCCCACAAGTGCTCAAGAATTTGACTTGTCTGCCCAGTTTAAAAATACCAAACCGGTTACAGAAGTACTCTTTCCTGATTTGACAATTGCCGAGGGTTCGGAGGTGCTTTTTCATTACTCAACGGAAGATAGTTTGATTCATTTAACTGCGAATGGTAATGAATTGGTATACAAGGAAAGTAGTATATCAGATTTTGAAATGAAGTTAAACGTAAAAAAAGACTCTTTAACAGTTCAATTATTTGCAAGTGAAATTGGTATTTCAGAGCTTCAAAAAATGAGCAAAATAGAACTTGTTTCTACTTTGGCGAATCGGTCGAATGAAAATCATATTGTTATAGAGTCGTGGGGAAAAAAAAT
This sequence comes from uncultured Flavobacteriales bacterium, assembly GCA_905479325.1. GTDB lineage: Bacteria > Bacteroidota > Bacteroidia > Flavobacteriales_E > Vicingaceae > NORP294. The sequence goes on along the minus strand of CAJQLW010000007.1, from coordinate 42,757 downwards.
TAAACAGATTGACCTTACAATAGTGAACCAAATTGAAAGTTTGAATCAAATGGTTATTTCTTTAAGTAACTCAACGTTTGACGTAAACGAATCGCTATGGACGATTGACAACGAAAATAGAATACAACTGGACAGTGGTAGGTTTGATATAAACCACTTAGTCGTTGGTAACAATTTACAGCAATTGCAAATTTCTGGGAGGGCTTCTGAATTTAGTAAGGATACACTCCAAATTGATTTGAAAGAGATCGATCTTGAGTTTGTAAGTTCTTTATTGCCAGAAAATACGGTGAACATGAAAGGAGTAGCTAACGGCACTGCTTCGTTTGTTTCAATCTATAAAAACTTGTCGTTTACAACTGATTTAGCGTTAGATAGTTTATTTATAAATAACGTTGAAATTGGTGAATCAAGTTTAAAAAGTATTTGGAATTCAGAGTTAAAGGCTTTAGAAGTAGATGGCAATTTAGGCGATTCTGAATCAGACATCCTTAAAATTTCAGGAACGGTATTTCCACTAAAAACTGAAAACAGCCTTGATTTAAGCTTAGGCTTTAATCAGTTTCCGTTAGAATTAATTCGACCGTATTTAGTTGATTACATTACGAATATTGAAGGGTATTTGAACGGGAACATAGCGATTGATGGAGTGGCAGATTCGCCACAATTGCAAGGTTTATTGTCCTTAAACCAGTCTAAATTTCACGTCAATTACCTAAATACAACCTATAGCATAGATGATAAAATCATAATTCAACCAGATTTTATTGGCTTCAACTTGATTAAAATAAAAGATAGTAAAGACAGTCCTGCTATTGCTACAGGTACTATATTTCATGATAATTACGACAACTTTAACTTTGATGTAGGTTTGGAGTTTACTAACTTTTTTAGCTTAAACACCACATCAAAAGACAATGAGTTGGTTTATGGTTCGGGCTATGCTTCAGGAACTGCGAATATTTCAGGCTATGCAGACCAGTTAATTTTAGAGTTAGATTTAAAAACAGAAAAAGGAACAGATTTTAAAATTCCCTTAGTTGAAGGCGTTGATGTTTCTAATTCAGACTTTTTAGTTTTCACAAACAGCCCTGATTACAATAAAGAAAAGGCAGAGGATATTGACTTAAGTGGAATTTCATTGAATTTTGATTTAGAAATTACACCAGATGCCAAGGTTCAAATAATTTTTGATGAACAGGTGGGCGATATTATTAAGGCTCAAGGTCAAGGTGATTTAAGCATGATTATTAACAACATTGGCGACTTTAACATCTTTGGTCAGTATTTGGTAGAAAAAGGAGATTACCTTTTTACCTTGCAGAATGTGATCAATAAAAGGTTTGAAATAGCCAAGGGAAGTAGTATTTACTGGGATGGAGATCCGTATCAAGCGGTAATTAATATGTCAGCCATTTACAAATTAAGAGCGCCACTGTATGATTTATTTCCAAACGATACGACAGATGCAGATGAGTACAAGCGAAGAACACCTGTTGAACTAGCGTTAAACCTGAACGATAATTTAATGAGTCCGAATATTAGTTTTGACATTTCATTGCCGGAAGCTTCTGAGCAAACCAAAAGAGAATTGGAGTCAATTTTATACGTGAATAACAACGATGTTAATTCTCAGGAAATGAATCAGCAAGTATTTGGTTTATTGGTGCTGAATCGTTTTCTGCCAACATCAACTACTGGAGGTGCTGATGGAGGGTATAATGCAGGTGCACAAGGGTTGAATAATGGGTATGAATTTGTGTCAAATCAGCTCAGTAATTGGGCATCTCGCTTAAGTGATAATTTTGATGTTGGCTTAAAGTATCAACCTGCTGATGAATTAAATAGTGATCAATTTGATGTTTCTGTTTCTACCCAATTGTTTAAAGATCGTTTGATTTTTGACGGGAATGTTGGCTATACAGGAGATAACCCTGATTTACAAAATCAGAATTCTGGTTTTGTTGGAGAGTTTACTGCCATTTACAAGTTGAAGGACGGCAGGTATCGGGTAAAGGGTTTTAATCGATCTGTAACCAATAACTTGTTGCAATTAAACAGCCCTTACACACAGGGAATAGGCTTTTTCTTTAGAGAAGATTTTGACACGGTTGGCGAGCTTTGGAGAAAGTATTTTAATAAAAAGTAACATGCATTTAGAGTCGATTGGTGTTGTTGTTCCCACCTTTAACGAGGCTAATCATTTACCAAAGCTTCTCACTGATTTACAACGTTTAGGTTTTACTCAGATTTGCATTGTTGATGCTAATAGTTCAGACGAAACTGTGCACATTGCAAAGGAATTCGGCATTTTTTATTTCACCTCTACAGTAAAGAATAAAGCAGTTCAATTGAACATTGGAGCCAACAAAATGAAAACCGAATACTTTTTGTTTCTTCATGCAGATGTTCGCATTATCAATCAAAAAGCTGACTTTCTAATTGACTGTTTAAAATTGGAAGACTTTTGTTTTGGCAATTTCAAACTCGCCTTTGACAGTAACCATTGGTTTTTAAAGTTAAATGAAAAATTTAGTTACTTTAAAACGGGCGCATTTCAATTTGGTGACCAAGGGTTGTTGGTAAAAAGTGAACTGTTTAAAAAAGTAGGAGGGTATAACGAGTCGATGCCTTTTATGGAGGGGAACGATCTCATCAGGAGGTTGCGAAAGAAAAATAAGTTCGAAAAAATGAATGGAACTCTTTTGGTATCTGCCAGAAAATATGAAGAAGTAGGAGTCTACCGCCTTCAATTTAGTTATTTCTTAATCTACTTTCTAACCCGATTGGGGATCAAGCAAAGTTTTGTAAAGAAGCTTTTTAAGAGGGTTTTTAGTTAAAGAACTTTATCCGTCTCCTTTTAATTTTTTAGCAACTTCCAAACTTTTCGAATTGAGCTTTTCTATTCGTTTAAATGAAATTAAGTCACCACCAAAGCCTCTAAAATATTTTTCAACCGACTCAATGCTACTTCCTTCAAAATTGAAGTGAGGTATGCCTTTTTCCTTAAAGTATAGCATTGCTTTCCAGGTGAGTACACTCATGGCTCCTGAGTTTTTGTGTTCGGTAGCATTTCCGCCAAGTAAATAATATGCACTTTGCTCATCTGCAACGCACAACAGTACTGCGTGTGTCTGATCGTTTTTTGTTGCTTTTAAAATGGTTCCGCATTTGTATTTTTCAACAAAGGCAATCATTCGCTCAAAGTATGCTGTTTCTATTTTATTTTCAACTGATTGCTGTAATATTTCTTTCAGCAGAACAGCATCATTTGTTGCTGAGATTTGAATTTCTTTTTCCGCCTTTTTAATCTGCTTTCTATTGTTTTCTCTTAATCCTGACCATAACTCTTCTTCACTTTGATTTAAAGAAAGTACGTAAGTATACCTGTTTGTTTCTAAAAATCCTTTCCACTGAAAAGCCAAAGCATTTGAGAAACCAAGATAAAAGTTTTGAGAATACGCTGAAAAGGAGGGAAGCTGTTCGATTAAATCTCGATGTGCTCGATGTTCAAAAGCGATTTTTGTCGTTGTTTTCTGTCCCTCTGGATAAATTAGAAAAGGTCCACAGTAAGGAGTGAAATGGGCATTGCTAATGAAATTCCATGGACCTTTCTTGCGAATGAAGTAGGGCATTATGCCAAAAACCTCTTCTCCGTTACTTAAAACTGCCACATCCCAATCCTCTAAAACTACTTCGTTCCACCAAGTAAAGTGCAACGAAAAAGGCAGCTGACTTGCGTGCTTTTCTGAAAATTGCTTAAATAATTCTTTTGCGTTCAAATTCTCCTTTTATTCTCGGTCCAAAGTAACAAATCTTTACTTTCTTTGCGACCTAAACGAAACATTATGTGGCAACGTACGCAATCACTTTTCTTTTTATTGACAATTGTTTGTAACACAGCTATTTTTTGGCTGAACCTTGCAGTTGTTGAATCTGGCGATTCTAGTTTTGATTTTACACTTTACAAACTACAATCAGGAGTTGAGGGTGATGTTTTGTACAGCGGAATGATGTTGGCAATACTTTGCTCTTTGTGCATTGTTTTGAGTGGTGTGGCATTTGGAATGTTTAAAAGGAGACAGGTTCAAGTAAAGCTTTCTCAATTACTTTTGTTGGTTCAAGTTGGATTTTTGGTTGCAATATTTTTTACCGTTGATGGAACAGTAACAAGTTTACCACAATTGGAAAATCCGGTAGTTCATTACAGTGTTGGCGCATATTTGGCGCTTATTCCGTTGGTATTTATATTCTTGGCAATAAAAGCGATTAAGAAAGACGAAGCTTTGGTTAGAGCAGCTGATCGTATTAGATAATTACCGATTACTGTTCAAAGTATAGAATGATTCGTTCTGTGGTATCTTTTCTATTTCCATCATAGATTAACCTTTTAGTCCAATTCCCATTTTTGTCGTAATTATAAGAAATTATGGATGTTGATTGAGAAGATTTAAAGTTTCCTTGATATCTGAACCAGTCAAGAGAAACAATCTTAATTGCATTCTCAAATTCATCGAAGGTAAAGTTAGTCTGATATTCAAATTCATTATCATCAAAAACAGCATCGATTTCAGATATTAATTTACCTTCGGAATTGTATTTTAAGTGGTATTCTTTCCTTTCTAATCCATAACCTTTGTCTTTAGTTGATTCAAATCTGGTTAATAGTCGTTTTTCATTGTAAAGGAATGTTCTACGTTCAATATTGGGCTCATCTTCAAAATCATCAACACAAACCTGTTCTATGTAAGTAATTTTTCCATAGTCTGTGTAGTATAAGTTTTTTATACAACTGTCGAAATAGTCATGTTTATATTGAATATTGGATTTTAATCGATTTAAACTATCATAAACTAGTTTTTCCATTAATAAGGTATCGTTTTTATTTTTTATTGTAATTCTATGTATTGTATCGTTTATGGTTAGGTATTTATAAAATGTACTGTCACCATGAAGTGTGTCTGTATTAAAGTATATTTTTTTGTCTTCGATTAAACTATCTAGTTTGTTGTATTTGAATGTTCTAATACTCCAAAGTCTATTTTCACTAAATTCTTTAATTTCAGTAATATTATTTGTTTTGCTATATTCAAAAAGCTCCTTAAACTGTAATTTGAGGTTTGAAGTATCTAATGTAACTTTCAAGGGTCTAGTGCTTTTTTCTTCAAAGTATTCGTTGGATGTATCATAAATATCTTGAAATTCTGAGTTAGAAATTAAGTTCCCATTTTCATCAAAAACTTTAACAGAAAGAAATTCTCCTGCCATGTGTTTTCTCACTTTTTCAACCAAAACCTGAACCTTCCCTGTAACATTAAACCTGTCTTTTTTCAATTTCCATGAAAGACAAGTAATACAGATAATGAGGATAATTATGTACTTAAGGGGTCTCATAGAATATTAGTATTTCCTTTATATTATATTATTTCGAACCACTTAGAAAGCGACAATAGTAAATTCAAAATCAAACTCTTTTCTCCAACTCAATAACTTCCAAATTTTCAACTTTGCCGTTGTTGCAATCAAAACGCATTAAGGTTAATACTTGGTGAAAACCGTGTTTTCCTGCGGCACCAGGATTCAAGTGAAGTAAATTTAACTTTTTATCGCGCATTACTTTTAAAATGTGGGAATGTCCACAAATAAAAAGCTTTGGAGGATTTCGATTAATTTCTTCGTACACTCTTCTGTCATAACGATTAGGATATCCGCCAATGTGAGTTATCCAAACATCTACGCCTTCACAAATGAACCGTTGGTTTTCGGGATGAACTCGTCTTATTTCAGCGCCATCAATATTGCCGTAAACTGCTCGTAATGGTTTAAAGTCAGCTAATTCGTCTGCCAAACTCAATCTGCCAATGTCTCCTGCATGCCAAATCTCGTCTACTTGTTCAAAGTAATGTTTTACCCTCGGGTGCAAGAAGGAATGCGTATCTGAAATCAATCCAATTTTTTTCACATCGCAAACTTAAGTTTCAAAACAAATCAAATCATCTTTTGTAGCTTTGAAAAGTATCATTTCTATTTCAATGGATCTTCTTCAAAACAATAACATTCACATTATTTCTGATTTACGCTTGGTTTCAAAAACCATTATTTCAGAAGGGTATAGTCAAGTTTACGTGCTAATAGATGAGCATACTAACGAGTATTGTTTGCCACTTTTGCAAGATGCTTTAGTGGATGAGGAAGTCTACTTTTTCTACCTAGAAGTGCCTGCCGGAGAGGCATCGAAAGATTTGTCTACTTGCGCTTCATTGTGGGAAAGTTTGTCGGAATACCATGCAGACCGAAAAACCCTTTTGTTAAACTTAGGCGGGGGTATGATTACTGATTTAGGTGGATTTGTTGCGAGTTTATACAAACGCGGAATAGATTTTTACAACATTCCTACATCTTTACTCGCTATGGTGGATGCATCAGTTGGTGGTAAATGCGGAATTGACTTTGCCGGCTTTAAGAATCAAATTGGAGTTTTTAATACAGCCAAGCATACGTTTGTTTTTCCAACATTTTTACAAACCTTGCCTGGAATTGAATTTTGGAGTGGAATGGCAGAAATGTACAAGCATGCATTAATAATGGATAGAGACCATTGGAACACGCTAAAAGACTTGGAACGCCAACAAATAGACGCTGAATTATTGGAGCACTCTATTACCATAAAAGCAAGGTTCGTCGAAAGTGATCCGCTTGAAAAAGGCGATCGGAAAAAATTGAATTTTGGCCATACCATTGGTCATGCAGTGGAAAGTTATTTTTTGGAGAATAAAAAGGCAATCCCTCACGGAATTGCTATTGCGCTTGGCATGGTTTGCGAGGCTAATATTTCTGTTCAGAAGAACATATTAACGCTTGATGATTACGATGAAATAGAGGAGTGCATAAAGTCGAAGTACGAGTTTCCAAAAATTGCTTCAAGTGATTTTGAACAACTGTTAGATTTTATGCAACAGGATAAAAAAAATGAGAATAACGCTATCAATTTTACGCTATTAACAGGAATTGGTTCTTCAATTATTAATCAAACTGCAACTAATGAGCAGATTGTGGAATCATTACGATATTTTTTTAGCAAGTGAGTTTTACATTAAAATATCAGCCTACTGAGGGTCAACCTGAAATTGAACTTCCGGGATCAAAGAGTATTTCAAATCGCTTACTGATTGCACAAGCCCTTGCAAAAGGCGAATTTGAATTGATAAATCTCTCAACTGCAAAAGATACTGAAGTGTTAAGGCAAAGTTTGGCTTCCGATTCAAAAACTATTGACGTTGGAATGGCTGGAACAGCATTCAGGTTTTTAACTGCTTTTTTTGCTCAGCACAGTGGAACTCGAATTTTAACCGGTTCTGATCGAATGAAGCAGCGTCCCATTGGAATTCTAGTAGACCAATTGAGACGTTTAGGTGCAGGAATTGAGTATTTGGAAAAAGAAGGTTTTCCACCTTTGAAAATCGAGGGGAAACAACTTAAAAGCAATGAAATAAATATTGATGCATCGGTAAGCAGCCAGTACATTTCTGCGTTAATGCTGATAGCCCCTTATTTAGAAAATGGCTTGCAACTGAACTTACAGGGAGAAGTAGTTTCCTCTCCATACATTGATTTAACGCTAAGTTTACAGCAAGAATTAGGAGTTGCGGTAGAAAGAACGAACAATAAAATTGTTGTGCACAGTTGCACTTATAGCGCCTCGAAAAATGTTTTAGTAGAATCTGATTGGTCTTCAGCAGCTTTTTTTTACCAGTTGGTTGCATTTACCGGAAGAAGCATTTTTCTTAAAAATGTAAAAGAAAATTCGCTTCAAGGTGATGTGAAGTGTGCCGCTATTTTCGAGCAGCTTGGCGTTGACACAGAGTTTACTGAGCATGGAGCTATCTTAAGTGCTTCAAATAAATCGGTAAAAAAGGAGCTAAATATTGACATGCAAGATACTCCTGACTTAATTCCTTCAGTAGTTGTTGCTGCTTCTCAACTTGTCGAAAAAATTACAGTAACAGGCTCACAAACGTTGTACATTAAAGAATGCAATAGGGTAGAGGCCTTACAACTTGAATTGGCAAAAATTGGTTCAGATTTAGAAGAAATAGATCGAAACTCTTTTCAAGTATTTTGCAAAAAAATAAACCCAGAAAACATTTCTGTTTCATTCTCCACTTACGATGATCATCGGATGGCGATGTGCTTGGCTCCGCTTGCCGAATTCGCAAATCTTGAAATGGACCAAATGGATGTTGTTGCTAAAAGTTTTCCTAAGTTTTGGCTTGAACTAGAAAAGTTTGGAATAACAACCTAATCGTTTCTTCTTTTTAGTTTTCTCTTAAAACGTGCGCTAGCAGAAAGGTTTAAGATTTGTCTAATGGTCGCTGTTAGGTATCCTAAGCTAATGAACCCCCAACATACATACAAAATGGAATAATCTACCATTCCGTAATTATAGGAGGTGGTGATTCCAATTAAAGCATTAAACAAATTCAGAATTACAGTGACAGGGGCAATTTTTCTTGGTACTTGTTGAAAAGCAAGTAGATTAATTACTCCATTAAAAATTAGGACTCCTCCTAGGAAGTTATCGCTTCGAATAAAAAATTCAAAAGAGAACCCAATGAACAAAACCATGCTCATCAAATACCAATTTCGTGTTGTTTTATATCGTTTAACCACCTTAAAATTTAAACCTTAATTGTGCTTTAATTTCACTTCTTGTATTTCCTTGTATTGCTTCTTTTCCACTTCCAACAACAGTTCTATCTGCATAATAAGTTTGTGCAAAACGCACCCACAAATCTACGCCTCTTTTAATTCTATATTTTGTTGTAACGTAGAATCTTGTTCCCCGGCCGTTAAAAGCGGGAATTGAGAACGCGTATAGAACATCATTTTCATAAGCATAAATTCTACTGTTAAAACTTTCAGTATCAAACAATGCATACCGTAACGAGAAAGAAAGTGGAAAGCTAAGCTTTTTATAGCTCAAATCTTGATAGATTAATAAACCGTCTTCATTTTGTCCGTCTCCAATGGTATATCGAGTAAACTCAACTCTACTTTTTAGTTCTATCTCTTTTGTTACCTTATATGCAAAATGTAGGCGATAATTTACTAAATTTTCTTGTGAAAGACCTTTTAAACCTTCGTTAGAGATGCTGTTGTCATTTCTTCCTCTTGATCGTTTTCGGTACCTAAAATAGGCCGACATTTTTTTAGAAGGTTTATAATCGACTTGCGCAAGCAACCTGTGGCCAGTAGAAGGAGCATCTGTTTGAAAACGCAACCAATCAAAACTAAATCGATCTGCAAAGGCTGAAATGGTTATTGTTTTACTTGGTTTTGCCTCTAAGCCAATAAAGGTTCCATTTTCATTTGTATTGGTTGTGCTTTCTCCAATGGCGTTGCTTTGAATGGGAATAAAGTTCTTTTCGAAACGCCGGTTTTGAATGGCTAAAGAAATACTTTTATCGAGTACAATTAAGGCTCCAACTGTGTGTCCAATTCCACCGTCAATGCTTTTCGAAACTTCACCAAATAAATTAATGTTTTTATAGAGGTAGCTAAAATCAGCACCTACGTTTGCATTTTGATCTTTAAGTTGACTAAATTGATTGTAGGTTGACACTCGTGGTTGCAGTTTCGCGTCAATTTGATTGTAAACTCCAGTTAATCCAACTGAAAAATTTCTTTTTTCATAGCTTAAGTTTGCTCCTAAAAATTCTTGTAAAATAACGTTTTCATCTTCTATTTCACTTGGTGTTCTGTGAAACCCATCTTCAGAAATAGATGAGATGATTGCTTCATTGGTTAACGTATCTCTCCCGCTAACATTTGCGTCGGCTTTTTTAGAAGAGTAAAAGAGCGTTAGTTCAGTATGTTTATGTTGCAATGTTATTCCTCCACCTCGCAAAAACAAATCTTCTTGCACCGAAGTATAAGGCCGGAGTTTAGGAGCGTTTCGTTTTAAGGTGAAAATACTTGGCGTTCTTCCAAATGCTAATCCCGACCAGAAGGTGAGGCCTTGTCCAAATTGAGCTTGAAAATCGCCAATGGCCAATTGCTTCACTACACCGAAACCTTGCAAGAATATGTGACCTGAATAAAAATCAAATCCATCTTTATTGTTTCCTTTTAAGAATTGCTCTCCTGCATCTTTTTCTCCTGTAAATCCAATGCTTAAATTGTTGGAATAATTGAATCGGTATCTCGTAAATAGTTTGTCGGCACTGCCCAAATAGCGGGCGTTTTCGTTTGCTTCTAGCTCTTCCGCAGAAATTGGACTGTAGCCTTCTTGCTGTTCTAAAACTCTAGTGTAGCGAATAAAAAGCGACGAAGAACCTTCGTTCAATAAATTGGAAAATGAAAGCCTTGTTTTGTCTAGGTCGCCATTTACCTTAGTGAAAGGCTGAATGAGTCGAATGGTTTCTAAATCAAAACCTTCAATGCTTTGTAGTTCTTCAAAAGTGATTAACTTACCATGGTTCTCGATGTGTTTCAGTAGCGCATTAATTTGAATACTGTTCAGCAATCCTAAATCTTCTAAGTCTATCTTTTTAGCCAAGTTTAAATTAATTGGCCGGTCGTAAAAAACTTCTAATTGTTCAAAAAGGGTGGTAAAATCTACTTCGCCACCTTCGTTTACATCAAGTAAAAAGTCGACTCGTTGCTCAATAATGCTTGCTTTTTCTTCTTCTAAACTTTGCCCATTTAAATAAATAGACAAGAAACTAAGGCTTAAAAAAAGTGCAAATTTTAAGCGTTTCATGGCGCACTAAAAGAAGGTGAGTAGGACAAAGAAACTTGCGGACTAAAACCTATGTTTGAGTCGAATCCAGAAGCAAAATCAAGTTTGAACTTTTCCAAATTTAGACCAAAACCAAAGCTACTAAGTGCAGGATTCGTTGCATAACCTGCTCTAAAATATATTTTATCTAATGCTTTATATTCAACTGCTAGTATAACATTTGCATCAAAATCAATGTCTTTTGCAACCTCTGTGTATGCGCTTACTTTTTCAGAGAATTTATACTGAAGCCCCAATTTAAGTAGAGTAGGGAAGCGCTCATCGGTAAATTCTGCCAATTTAGCTCGGTTAGGATTAATAACCATTGCAGAAAGGCTTAACTCCCTGTTAATGTTGGCTAGCAAACCAATGTTTCCACTGAGAGCGTTGGTTTTACCATAGCCATCACCAATTTGCGTGGAAAGGTAATTGAGTTGAATACCCATTGAAATGTTTTTCCCCAACTGCTGTCCATAGGACAACCCGATTCGATTCTCGTTGAAGGAACTGTACCCGAATTGATTTAAGCTTAAACCGAAGGATCCGTTGGCTACCGGCATTGTAACAATTGCAGTTTTGTTGGATAATTCTGAAAGTAAAAACTGGTTTTCATAAGACACTCCAGCTTGCCATTTTTTTAAACCTGCTAGCCCTGCAGGATTATTGTTGGTGCTCCACAAGTCGCTTTGCAAGCTTGATGTACCTGCTAAACCATAAGCTCTAGCACCCGATACACCTTCGTTTTGAGCGTAAAAGATGCTCGTTATCAAAACGGTAAAGATAATTAGTAAGCTAATTTTCATAAGCTACTAATGTAATTAGTTTTTTCTTTTTCTAAGAATAAGAAATTGTTAAAACTAAAAAGGATAATCTGTTGAAGTTGGGTTGTGTAAATGATTAAATAAGTTGTTACAATTTACAGTACTCCCTGACTTGGAAACTTTGGGGTAATTTTTTTATAGAATGACTGAATTTCTTGTAAGTCTTTTTCATAATTGCCTGAAGGAGTGATTAAGGGACCCACACCGGCTTCTTTTTTCTTGTAATCTAAATAACCAAGTGCAATCGGTATGTTTACTTGTTGAGCTATGTAATAAAAGCCTTTTTTCCACTCAGGAGAGTAGCTTCTAGTACCTTCAGGGGTAATCATAATGCAAAATTCATCGTAGTTGTCGTAAAGGGCAGCCATTTTATCTACCATTCTTCCTTTTGATTTTCTATCGATTGGTATACCTCCAAGAGCTTTTAACAGCCAACCTAGTGGAAAGAAAAAGAGTTCTTTTTTAATGGTATACTTCACAGGAATATCCATAAGGTAAAAAGCTGCTCTTGCATACAGTAAATCCCAATTAGAGGTATGAGGTGCAGCAATCATGACCAATTTTTTTACTGCTTTTGGGTTTTTTCCAACAACTTTCCAGCCCGATAACCAAAAAATAAACCTTGCTAATAATTTCATAAAACAAATATAACTTCTAATTCTATCTCAAGGCCAACTTAAAGCCTACACCGTGAATATTTATAATTTGAATATTTGCATCGTCCTTTAAATATTTTCTTATTCTAGAGATGAAAACATCCATACTTCTTCCATTAAAATAATCATCGCTGCCCCAAATTGTTTTCAGTGCTAGCTCTCTGTTCATTACCTCATTTTTATGGAGACATAATAAACGAAGTAAATCAGCTTCTTTTTTAGTTAGTTTTTGCTCATTTTCATTAAAACTTAGGTATTGATTTACGTAATCAAATTTATATTCACCAATAATGAAAATAACTTCTTTAGCTTGTTCTTGCTCCTTTGGGAACCTTTGATAGTGGGTTAAGATATTATCCAATCGAAGTTCTAATTCTTTAAAATCAAAAGGTTTGGTTAAATAATCTTTACCTAGTTTTAATCCTTTCACCTTGTCTTCTAGCATTGACTTTGCGGTGAGAAACAAGAAAGGCAATTCAGGCTTTTGCTGCACCAATTCTTCAGCCAATTCGAAACCATTTAATTTTGGCAACATCACATCTAAAATAGCAATTTCATAATCAGTGGTGAGTGCTAATTTTAGTCCTTCGGCTCCGTTTTTTGCCCAAGTAACATTGTAGTCGGCCATTTGAAGTTGGTCTTTGATTACAAAACCAAGGTTTTCGTCGTCTTCAACAAAAAGTAGGTTAATCTTTTTTCCGTCCATTTTTCTTATTTGAAAAGTAAATTCTAAAGGTTGAACCTGACCCTAATTCGCTTTTTAATTGAATTTTTCCATGGTGTTTTTTAACCATTTTCATCACATAGTTTAGTCCAATGCCAAAACCTTTCACGTCGTGCCTATCATTTGTTGGCACTCTGTAAAAGTTTTCAAATACATGTTTTTGTTGCTCCCTGTTCATTCCAATTCCATTGTCACGAACTCGAATGTGAATGCCATTTTTATGATCGACAGTAGATATATCAATTCGTGGATTATTTTTTGAGTATTTAATTGCATTGTCAATGAGATTGAAAAAAATATTTGTAAGGTGCATTTTATCACCTCTAATAATTGGGTTGCTAGCTTTCAAATTCATGTCAATCTTTCCTTCGCTTGAATCTAAAATTAATTCGAAACCTTCAACAGTTTTCTTTATTATTTCATGAATATTAACGTTTTCCATGTCTAAGGTTAAACGGTTTTTATCCAATGAAGCCATTTGAAGTACCTTATCTACTTGCATTCGGAGTCGCTCGGTCTCCTCTTTTATAATGTTGGCGTAGTTCTTTAGCCGTTCTGGGTCTTTGGTTATATTCGGGTTGGTTAAAACCTCAGTAGATAGCGAAATAGTTGAAATTGGAGTTTTTAACTCATGGGTCATGTTGTTGATGAAATCTGTTCTAATTTCAGAAAGCTTTTTCTGTTTTAAAATCACCCAAATGGTATAACTAAAGAAAACAACAACAAGTAATAGAAAAACAGTCGAAACAATCCAAATTCCCATTTGGTCGACCAGTATTGCTTCTTTGCTCGGAAAGTAAACTCCAAAATAATGAGATGCTTGGTTCCACTTATCCTTTTCTGAAATTTCATAAACTAAATTCTTAGCTTCTGTTTTTATTTCAACAAAATCACCAAAAACGATTGAATCGGTGAAGCAGTCGTACAAAACATACTCAAAATCGGTAATTAAATTGTGGTTTTTAAACTCCGTAACAAGTAGATTTTGTAGTACGTAAGGGTGCAAGGTGTCGTTCGTAGAAGCCAAAAAGTAATTCGAAGAAATTTGCTTCACCGGCTCGTAAATGGCCGAAGAGTCTTTATTCAACCGTTGCACTTCGCCAACTACACTCGAAAGAGCTACATGAACTCTTTCATTGAATTGCTTTTCTTGAAGACTAAACGCTTTCCTCACCCATGAGTATTGGAACGAAAAAATCCCAATAATGGTAAAAACGGCAAAGAAAATAATGAGGCGAATTGTTTTACGATTCATAATCTAAAGCGAAGATAAATTCTTTTTCTACTTATTCCGCAAGGTTAACTGGAAATTAACAAAATCTATGTTCAATTTTGCGCCATGCAGTTTCCTCAATTTCGAAAGTATAAAAACAATTTAAGTTACTTTAAAATAGAAAGTAACGAGCGCTTTATTGAATGGAAAAGGATGACCAATAAGTGGGAGAAAATAGAAATAGAAGCAACTATATTACCTGATAGAGTGTTTATAGCCGATATGTTAGAGGCGAATTCACTGTATTGGGATAACATTACAGAAAATGAATTTAACTCTTTTTTAAAATCAGTTTAAATGAAAAAGTATACTCTACTATTTTTTACTTTTTTAATGGCGACATGGAATGTAGTTGGTCAAAGTATAAATCCACCTAGTCTTGTTACACCTGCAAACGGAGCAGGGAATGTTTTTGTTAGCGTAATTCTTGATTGGTCTGCAGTTAGCAACAATCAAGGCTACATTTATGAAATTGATATTACGTCTAGCTTTAATTCTTCCTTAAAATTAAGTGGCACATCTGGCAGAAATAGCTCAAACAACTTAGTATCAAACCTACTTTTCGGTCAAACGTATTATTGGAGGGTTGCAACAATTTCAAGTGTTGACACTTCTGTTTGGTCCGTTACCAGAAGCTTCACAACCATCAACGAGCCTGTTTTGGTTCGTCCGTTAAATAATGAATCCAATATAAACCCAACCATCAATTTAGATTGGGCTTTACTTAGTGGTGCACAATTCTTTTTATACGAAGTTGATACAACACTTAATTTCAATTCAGCATTAAAGATCAGCGGGGCAACATCCACCAATACCTCGAATGTAACGGTTAGCGATTTACGCTTCAACAGAACATATTATTGGAGAGTAGCTGCAGCAACTTCTTCTGACACATCAGATTGGTCGTTTATTCGTTCCTTTCAAACCATCGCTTCGCCGGTGTTAGTTTCTCCAACTAACGGATCTACCAATCGCGACGCGGAATTAAATTTAGATTGGGGTGCGGTCACTGGAAATACAGGTTATATTTATCAAATAGACAGTACAATCAACTTTAATTCACCTCTTTTAAGAATAGTAAATTCGGCAACAAATACTTCTCAAGCAACGGTTAGCAATTTGAGGTTTGGAACAACTTACTTTTGGAGAGTAGCGATTAAAACACCTTCAGATACATCGCAATGGTCTACCATTTATCGATTTACCACAACAGATCAAGTTAGCTTGGTGAGCCCTTCGAACAACTCAACCAATCAAGATATAAGTGAAACATTGGATTGGTCTTTTGTAGGAGGAAATAATGGGTACATCTACGAAATTGATACAGTTGCGAGTTTTAATTCTCCTGCGCTTCAACAAAATAGTTTTACTTCAAATACTTCGCAAGCTACAGTAAATAATTTGAGATTTGGCACAACCTATTATTGGCGAGTCGCTGTGAAAACAGTTTCTGATACATCAGCTTGGTCGGTGGTGTACAGTTTTTTAACGTTAGATCAACTATCACTTTCTAATCCATCAAATGGTTCTGTTAATCAAAATGTAACGGAGCTGTTGGACTGGCAGGGTATTGTAGGCAATGCAGGCTACATTTATGAAATTGATACAGTGATTACGTTTAATTCACCGGCTTTATCAACAAATAGCTTCACGGCTAACAGTTCTCAAGCAACGGTGAACAACCTTCGTTTTGGAACTACCTATTTTTGGCGGGTTGCTGCTAAATCATTAAATGATACAACTCAATGGTCATCCACTTTCAGTTTTACAACGAGAGATAATGTAATCTTAGTTTCTCCTAATGATAATGCAACATTGTTTGCAGTTCAAACGAATCTTGACTGGGGAGGAATTCCTGGGATCATCGGTTACATCTATGAGTTGGACTCAACACTTGCTTTTAATTCTCCTCTTTTACGGAATGTTGGCACTACTAATAATGTCTCTCAAGCAACAGTTTCGAATTTAAATTATGGAACGACTTACTATTGGAGAGTAGCGGCATTTACTATAAATGATACCTCCGGTTGGTCTCCCGTTCGAAGTTTTACAACTAGGGGCAATGTCGCTTTAACGGCTCCAACTAACAATTCAACGCTAACCTCAATTCGGCCAACATTAGATTGGAGTAGCTTAACTGGTAGTAATGGTTATATTTATGAGTTAGATACCAATGCAACTTTTAACTCTCCTTTATTCTTTTCAGCAGCTTTTACAGGAATCACCTCTCAGGGAAATGCTCCATTACTAAGATACGGAACTACGTATTACTGGCGGGTAAAAGCAACAACAACTATTGATACTTCAGAGTGGTCTGACATAAGAAATTTCACAACATTTGACCATGTTAATCTTTCGTTTCCGGTAAATAATGCCTCTAATTTATCAAACACAGTTAGCATTTCTTGGGGGGCAAGGTTCGATGGGACACATTACATTTATGAAGTAGACGAGAATCCACTTTTTAACAGTCCAAATATTATTGTTGGAAATACTGCAGGCATATCGCCAATTGGTGCTCAAGGCACAAGAGCTAACATTACCAACCTGAGATATGGTCAAGATTATTATTGGAGAGTTGCGGCAGTTTCGGCAATTGATACAAGCGGTTGGGGAACTATTAGAAAGTTTTCGACTGCCTTTTTACTGCCCAATGCTCCCACGTTGCTCTTTCCGGCAAACGGGGCAACAAACGTTCAAAGAAGAAACTTGGTGCTAGATTGGACAGACGATACAAACGCAACCGGATACCAAGTTCAGTTGGATACGGTAAATAATTTTAATGCGACAACAGGTGTTGGCAATCGAAATTCTTCAAATTGGACACTTTCAAGAAGAGAAAATAACACAACGTATTACTGGAGAGTGCGTTCAACAAACAATTCTGGTAATTCGCCTTGGTCTGCAGTTTGGTCGTTTACCACCGAAGATTGTGACAATTCAGATACCTTAGTTATAACCAATTGTGGTAGTTACCTGTATAGAGGTGTCTTTTATTCCAATTCAGGACTCTATACAAGAACCTTTCAGAATGCTGCCGCTTGCGACAGTACGGTATACCTTGATTTAACTATTAACCAAGCTACTTTAAGTAATTTGAACCTTACAAGTTGTGATAGTTTAGTGCTAAACGGACAAAGCTTTTATAGCTCAGGTAACTATGTACAAACCATAACCAATGCAAAAGGCTGCGATAGCACCATCAATGTAAATTTAACCATCCATAATTCTGTTAATCAAACCATACCTATTCAAGCATGCGATTCTTTTGTTTGGGCAAGAACTGGATTGACTTATTTTAGTTCAGGAATTTATGCCGATACGCTACGAACAACAAAAGGTTGTGATTCAATTGCTGTGTTGGATTTGACAATTTCACCTACCTCAAATTCTTTTACAACTATTGTTGCGTGTGATTCTTTTGTTTGGAGAGGGAATACCATCTTTCAAACCGGAATTTACAGAGATACCATTTCGAATAGTTTGAATTGCGATAGCATTATTGAATTGGACTTAACTATTTACCAAAGTGTGCAATCAAGTCAAACAGTAGATGTTTGTAATCAATTCAATTGGAATGGGCAACTTCTCACTTCCTCAGGTACTTATTTCGATACACTTTCAACCACAAATGGCTGCGATAGTTTGATCACGCTAAACTTAACCGTGCGTGATTCTACGCACAATAGAGTAGTGATTAGCGCTTGCGATTCAATCACAATTAATGGACAATTAATTACTCAAACTGCCATTTACACCCAGGTATTAACCAACAGCGTAGGTTGTGACAGCGTTCTTACCTTGGATGTTACCATTAATAATACTACAAGTTCAACGGCTTTTGTTTCAGCTTGTAATTCGTATTTGTGGACTTCGACAAACAGGGTGTACAATGCAACGGGATTGTACGATACTACTTTTCAATCGGTTTCGGGTTGTGATTCAACTGTACGACTAGATTTAACGATTACCAACATTTCTATAGCGGTGCAACAAAATGGTTTTGTTTTAACAGCAACACAAGCCAACGCTACCTACCAATGGCTCGATTGTAATAATGGCAATACTCCCATAACTGGAGAAACGGGAAGAGTTTTTACCGCTCAGCAAAACGGAAGTTATGCCGTTGAAGTTAGTCGCGGCAATTGTTTAGATACCTCTAATTGTGTTGTTATAAACACAGTTGGGTTAGCTGATTTGAACGAAGATAAACATAAAGTAAAAGTTTATCCAAACCCAACGAACGATATTGTAACCATTGATTTAGGTGTGTTATCTCAACGTACCTTAGTTGAATTATTCGATGTGAAAGGACAGTTAGTTCAGTCCAATTTGTTTCAAAATAGCACTTTAATTTCTTTACCAATTGAAGGTAAGAACGGAGTATATATACTCAAGCTTACCTACAATGATAGGGTTGAAGTGACAAGAGTCGTGAAAAACTAAACTTGAAGTACATGAAGTTGGGAGTCGCTTCTCTATTTTGTCACGTCAAACGCGGTTCGTTAGAAATTCGACTCTAGTTTGTAAGGTTTAGCTTAGCTTAGTTTATTGAAGGTTAAACACTAGTTGGTCACGTTGGATTCCTGCAACAGGAGGTGTATCGAAACGCAGATAAATTTCAGTTTAAACCTCCAAGGTTTTGAAAACCTTGGAGGTTTGGACATTGTTCGACCTTCTTCGGATAACCTTGGAGTATTAGCTCATCAAACCCCATTTCCAAATCCTAATTTTAAAAGTTAATTTAGGGCTCTTAAAAAGTAACCCACTATGAACAAAAGAATATTATCTGCAAGCTTAGTCGCTGCAGTTATTTTTGCTTCATGCGGAGCTCCAAAAGAAAAGGATGCTAACGCAGAAGCTACTACCGAAACTCATGATGCAGACGCTCATGATTCAGGCGATTTTAATTACACAGCTGATCAATTTGCCGATCTAAAACTGATTCGATACCAAGTACCGGGTTTTGAAGACTTAGATGCGAATAAGAAAGAGTTGTTATACTATCTATACGAAGCGGCTTTATCGGGTCGTGATATGATGTACGATCAAAACTACCAGCACAACCTTCAAATTAGAAAAACCTTAGAAGCGATTGTAGCGAATGAGGCAACTCAAAATGATGGTGGAGCAGATGCTGAAGCACTATTGGTTTACTTAAAACGAGTTTGGTTTTCAAACGGAATTCACCACCATTATTCGAATCAAAAGTTTGAGCCAGAATTTTCAAGAGCATTTTTTGAGAAGGCTGTAGGAGAATTAGATGCAGAGAAGCTTCCGCTGAAAGACGGTCAAACAAAAGAAGACCTGATTGCAACCTTGGGTGAAGTTATTTTCAATCCTGAAATAGCACCTAAAAAGGTAAACTTAAATTCAGAAATTGACATGGTAGCTGCTTCAGCTGTTAACTTTTACAGTGAAGACTTAACACAAGTAGAAGTAGAAGCATACTATGCAAGTTTGGATAAGGTGGAAGGAAATCAACCTGAGTATGGACTGAACACCCGTTTAATGAAAAAAGACGGTAAAGTTGTTGCCCAAACGTGGAAAGTTGGAGGATTGTATACCGAGGCAATTGAGAAGATTGTCTATTGGTTAGAAAAAGCAATTCCTTTAGCAGAAAACGCAGAACAAAAGTTGACCTTGGAAAGATTGGTTACCTATTACAAAACAGGTAATGTTCAAGATTGGGATCAATATAACCTAGCTTGGATTAACGATACTGCTTCTAGAACAGATGTAGTAAACGGATTTATAGAGGTATACAACGATCCTTTAGGGAAAAAAGGTTCTTTTGAATCTGTAGTTTCTTTTAAAGACATGGAAGCTACCAAAAGAATTGAAGCAGTTAGTAAAGAAGCTCAGTGGTTTGAAGATAACTCTCCATTAATGGAAGAGCATAAAAAACCAAACGTAACCGGAATCATTGGAAAAGTAATCACCGTAGTGGTAGAAGCAGGAGATGCTTCTCCTTCAACTCCAATTGGTATTAACTTACCTAACAACGGTTGGGTTCGTGAAGTAGGCTCTAAGAGTGTGAGCCTTGGAAACATTGTTCATGCGTACGAAATGTCTTCTAAAGAAGGAAAGAGTTCCCTAACCGAATTTGCTTGGGATGAAGCAGAAATTGAGCGTTCTATAAAGTATGGAGGAATTGCTGATTTGTTGCACACCGATTTACACGAAGTTATTGGACACGCATCTGGTAGAATTAATAAAGGTGTTGGAACAACTTCTGAAACCTTAAAAAGCTATGCTTCTACTTTAGAAGAGGGTAGAGCGGATCTTGTTGCATTGTACTATTTGCACGATCAGAAGTTGGTTGAAATGGGTTTGATAGAATCGTTAGATGCTGGTAAAACAGCGTACGACGATTACATTAAAAACGGAATGATGCTGCAATTGAAGCGATTGAAAATTGGTGATGTTGTGGAAGAAGCGCACATGAGAAATCGACAGATGATTGCAAAATGGGCATTTGAAACTGGTGCAAAAGACAGTGTAATTGTAAAGAAAATGAGAGATGGTAAAACGTTTTTTGTAATTAACGACTATGAAAAACTGAAAGAGATTTTCGGAATGCAGTTGAGAGAATTGCAAAGAATTAAGTCGGAAGGCGATTACGATGCTGGGAAAAAATTAGTGGAAACGTATGCTGTACAAGTAGATGCTGATTTACATGCAGAAGTATTAAAGCGATACGAAAGCTTAGGAATTGCGGCCTATGGAGGATTTATCAATCCTAAATTGGTTCCTGTAATGACGGATGGAAAAATAACGGATATTGAGGTTCAGTACCCAGAGTCTTTCAAAGAGCAAATGATGTTTTATGGAGAGAATTATTCTTTCTTACCAGTAAAATAAATAGTTGAAAGCTTAAAGTAAAAAGCCCTTGTCCACTTCGACTCCGATAGCTATCGGAGCTCAGTGGACCGGGGCTTTTTTATGTCTTGTTTTAAATGGTGATTTAACTATTCGATAATTCTCCTCCTTCTGTCAGGTTAAGCCTCAACTAAGGTAAAATGGACGAATTATTTTGTCAGGCTGAGCTTCGACCAACGGGAGAATGGTCGAAGCCTAGACAAAGTAATACCTTCATTGCGCTTGCCCGACAGTTTGTCTTTGGCGGGAGGCACGCCTGTCGGCTTGCAGTGAAACGAAGGACGGAAGCAATCTGGTTATTGAGTTACCAATCAACTAAATTAAGTCGCTTCGTTTCACTCCATTCGTAATTCGTAATTCAACGATTCGTAATTCATGAACCGGATTGTTAATTTCTGAAGTTAACTCTGTGCAGCAAGGGCTTTTTTGAAAGAATTAATTGGCATAATCAATCTCCAAAATCTCAAAAATACGTTGGCCACTGTCCAGTTGTAAAGATGCTTTTTCGCCTACTTTTTTCTCCATCAAAACCTTCGCAACAGGCGATAAATGGGAAATTTTTCCCCGTGAAATGTCCGCCTCATCTACGCCAACAATTTTAAAGTTCTTTGGCGAAGCAGAATTATCCATTTTTAGCTTTAAGTTAGCTCCAAACCGAACACTATCTTGTTTTTGAGCATTTGGGTCTACCACTTTTGCTGAATCAATACGAGCAATTAGTAAATTAAATTTGGCATTCACTAAATTTTTAGCAATACGCCGTTCGTTGTCGTTGGTATACTCAATGTTTTTTTTCTCTTCCAGCAATTCTTCCTTTTCTTTTAAAAGGAACTCCATTCCTTGAGGTGTTACATAATTCGTCGCTCCGTCAGGGAGGTACGGTCTTGGCGGAACCATTGGTAATTCTTCTTGATCATCTTCTTTTACAAATCCTCTACTCATATAGTTTTTTTGATGGTGTGATTAATAAAAAGTATACGAATTAATTAGCTCATTCTAAAATATATCAACAAAAAGTTGACTATTCCTTCGAAACAAATTCACGTTATTTGCAACCAAAATTAATTTCCATGAAGAGAATTATTCTATTAATTGCCCTATTCATAAATGTAACTGCTTTTGCACAAAAAGAAGATTCTCTTCATATTCGGAAGCTATTTGATGCTGCTTTGGTGGAAGGACATGCGTACAATAATTTACGTTCGTTATGTAAAGATGTTGGCGCTCGTTTAAGCGGTTCGCCTGAGGCAGAAAAAGCGGTAAAGTGGGCCAAGGCATTGTTAGAGTCGTATGATTTTGATACCGTTTGGCTGATGCCGGTAAAAGTGCCGCATTGGGTGAGAGGAGATATCGAAGAAGCAGGAGTAAATGGCAAACCCATGGGCATTAAAACCTTGGGTGGTTCTGTTAGTTCCAATGGTAGAATTGAGGCTGAGGTAATCAAAGTTCAAGATTTTGAAGAGTTAGCAGAATTAGGCGAAAAAGCAATTAAAGGTAAAATTGTTTTTTACAACAGAGCTTTCGATCGAAAATTAATTAGCACAGGTGACGCTTATGGAGGTTGTGTCAATCAACGTTGGGACGGTGCAAGCCAAGCTTCCAAGTTTGGGGCTGTTGGTGTTTTTGTACGGTCATTAACCCACAACAAAGATAAACATGCGCATACAGGTTCCATGGGCTATGAAGAAGGAGTGAAGAAAATACCTTCTGTAGCATTAAGCATTGAAGATGCCGAAATGTTAAGTGAATTGATAAAAATGAATCCAAATGCTTTGGCTTATATTAATGTAAATAGCCAAACTTTCCCTGATAAAGATTCATACAATGTGATAGCAGAAATTAAAGGAAATGTTGAGCCGGATAAGATTATCACCTTTGGTGGTCATTTAGATTCTTGGGATGTTGGCGAAGGCGCTCACGATGATGGTGCAGGAGTAGTGCACTCCATTGAAGCGTTACGGATTTTAAAAGCAACAGGGTACAAACCAAGGTATACCTTGCGTTGTGTTTTGTTTATGAACGAAGAGAATGGCAACAATGGCGGTAAAACCTATGCTGCAGTGGCTAAAGAAAAGGGAGAAGTACATGTTGCGGCCCTAGAGTCAGATGCTGGAGGTTTTGTTCCCCGAGGGTTTACCATGGATGGAACTCCTGAACAAATCAAACAAATGCAATCTTGGGAATCACTTTTAGAGCCTTATAAATTGCACATCTTCAAAGCCGGTTGGGGTGGGGTTGACATTGGTCCACTTAAACCACAAAATGTGCCTTTAATTGGACTTAGACCAGACGATCAACGCTATTTCGATCATCATCATTCAGATACCGATGTTTTTGAAAATGTGCATCAACGAGAGTTAGAATTGGGAGCAGCTTCCTTTGCCTCAATGATTTATTTGATTGACAAATATGGCTTAGGGTCAAGTATTAAACAATTAAAGGAAGACTAACTTTATTCTAGGATCAAATCAAAAGCACCACTGGTTAAAAATTGATCTGAATTTTTGAACGATTTTGCATTTATAATCTCAACAAAGCCATTTGACTTTGCACCAATTTGAACTTCTTTTTTTACAAAAGAGTAATTCTCACCTGTTTGCTGGTCAAGTACTAATACATAATAGTTATTCTCCATATCTACTACAGCAGCCTCAGGCAATGCCAGCACAGAGCCTGAACTAACTTCAATTCTTGCCTCTAAATACATGCCCGGAGTAAATAGATCGTTGAGCGATTCGTCAATTAAATGACCGTGAATTCCTATCGTTCGGTTTTCAGGATCGATGGTTTTATTCACAAGGTGCACTGTTGCTTCATAATCCATTTCTGAACCATTTTGAATGTTGAAGAGTATGTGTTGACCAATTTTAACGCTAGATAAATCTTTCTCAAAAATGTTAATCTCCAAATGTAAATGATCCGTATTAACTAATGAAATTGCTGTTTCGGCAGGGTTTAAAAACTCCCCAAGGTTGATGTTTATTTTTGTAATGTAGCCTGTAATTGGAGAAGGAATGCTAATGCTGCTGCGAATCGTTTCGAAGGTTAAGTTGGACGGAGAAATGTTCATGAGCATCAATTTTTTACCGATAGATTCAACCTTCACTTGAGTAGATAAAAAATCAGATTCAGCTTTTAAAAAGTTCTTTCTAGAAGTTACACTGTCTTTTACAAGGTTTTTTTGTCTTTCATAATCAGACTCTAAGTAGTGGAGTTGACTTTTTGCCTCTAAGTACTCTTGTTGCAACTGCACAAAGTCAGGGTTTTCCAATACAAATAAAATTTGTCCTTTTTTAACTTTCTCACCTGGAAGTAATTGAATACTTTTTACCGTTCCACCAAAGTAGGAGCTAACCGAAGCACGGTTTTCTGGTGGCACGTCGAACATACCATTGGCCTTTACCAGATCATGAAATGGCTTAACTTCTAGTTGTCCCATTTTCATAACCGATGATGTAAACTGCTGTTCTGTAATTTCAAAGGTTTCCATAGTATTTTCTTCCATTGAAACTTCATTAACTAAACCATCGCTTGCCGAGTTGGAAGAGCAAGAGCTCAATGAAGTGCTAAATGCACTCAATAAGATACTTACTGTGAAGGCACTCGTCTTAAAATTCTTAACTATTTTCATCATTAGTTCATTAAATAATTCGCTTCCAATACGGTTAAATTGTATTGTAATAGATTGGATAAATAGTCAGACTCAATGCTTTTTGCATTGTCTAACAATTGTGTGTATTGTAAAAAGTTGATTTCTCCGTTTCTAAATGCCTTTTTAGCATGTAGCCGCGTTTCACTCGCTAGTCTTTTTCCACTAGTTTCATAGTATTTTATTCCTGCCTCGTATTTTCGAATGTCTGATTGAAGCTCGTTGTACCTCGAAGAAAGTTGAACCTTATAGTTGTTACTTTCAGACTGCATGATGGATGCACCTGTTTTAGCCGCTTGAATTTTTGATTTTTGTGTCCCAAACCAAAGAGGAATGGCAACACCTACTTGAAAACCAGAGAAAGAATTTTCGCCATTCCCATTATTGGTTCCGTTAAAAACTGAAGCATTCAGATCGGGTAATAATTTTTGTCTTTCTAACTTTAACTGTTGGTTTGAAAGTTTTTGAGCATTAGAGTAATAACTCAGCACTGGGTTGTTAGTAGTATCTAACTGTTGCAAGGGGATCCGCTCCATAGCTATATTTTCAACTCTATAGTCTGTATCTGTTTGCAACCATTGGTTCAGTTTAATGTATGCCTTCTGCACACTTTCATTAATTTGATTCAATTGAATGTTAATCTCCTTTCCTTTTGTTTCAGCAGTTAATTTCTCCAAATAATTCGTTTCGCCTTGCTTGTACTTTTTATTAGCAGCCACAATAAATTCAGCATATAAGCTATCTAAATAGTGGTAGTTCTTTTTCATGCTTTCCCAATAAAGAATTTCATAATACACTTTTGAAACCTCTTTTCGTAAAACCTGCTCGTCAATGTTGTATTGGTCTTTAGTTAATTGAGATTTGGTCTTCATTACCTTTCTTTGAGCACCATATATGGTGGGAAATTGAATGGATTGATTTACCCCAATAACATTTAAAGGAAGGTTATTCGGGGCAATGTTATTATTGTCTTTACCATAAAATACTTCAGTCTTGTTAATGTCAATTGAAGTTCCAATTAATTGCTTGCTTTGCTCCATTCGCAGTGTAGAAGCTTTTAATCCTTGATTGTTTGAAACGGCAACGGTGATAGCTTCTTCTAGTGAAATTTTTTGTACTTGACTAAATCCTATAGCAGGTATCAAAAGCAGAAGCAACAAGGTTATTTTAGGAGTTGAAATTTTCAATTTTGAAAGCTTAATTTTTTGATCAAACAGGGCATATAGAACAGGTAAAACAATCAACGTAAGCATGGTTGCCGAAATTAGACCACCAACCACAACTGTTGCCAGTGGGCGTTGAACTTCAGCGCCGGCAGATGTTGAAATAGCCATTGGTAAAAATCCAAGAGCAGCTGCAGATGCGGTTAGTAATACAGGTCTTAATCTATTTTTCGTTCCCATAATAATTCGCTCATTAATGTTTTCGATTCCTTTTTCTTTCAGTTCCTTAAATTCTTCTATTAGAACAATACCGTTCAAAACGGCAATTCCAAACAGCGCTATAAAACCAATACCTGCAGAAATACTGAAAGGCAAGTCTCTTACATATAAAAGGATTACTCCGCCAACAGCAGACATAGGGATAGTGCTGTAAATAATTAGCGCTTCTTTTACCGAGCTAAATGCGAAGTAAAGCAAAACGAAAATCAGAATCAAAGCAATTGGCACTGCAACACTCAAACGCCTTTTGGCTGCCCGCAAGTTTTCAAATTGCCCACCATATTCTACTGTATATCCGGTTGGTAGTTTCACGTCTCGTTTAATAGCTGCCTGGGCATCCATAACTACCGACTCTAAATCACGATTACGAACATTTACACCAACCACAATTCTTCTTTTAGTATTATCTCTAGAAATTTTTGCAGGGCCTTTGGTATAACTTACAGTAGCAAACTCGGTAATTGGCAACTGATTCCCATTGGGTAATTGAACTGTAGTCGTTTCTATGTCTTCAAGATCTTTGTGATGCTCTTTATCGAAGCGCACAACTAAGTCAAACTGTTTTTCACCCTCAAATACAGTTCCCGCGGGCTTCCCGGCGAAGCCCATGGTAATAATGTTATTCAGCTCTTCCACGTTTAACCCGTATTTAGCAATTTTTTGACGATCGTACTTCACAGACATTTGAGGTAAGCCTGCTACTTTTTCAACAGAAATATCAGCAGCACCCTCAATGTTTTGAATTGCTTTTTCAACTTCAAGTGCTTTTTTGTAAAGCACATCTAAGTCCTCACCAAATATTTTAATTGCTAAATCAGCTCGTACGCCGGTAATCAATTCATTAAATCGCATTTCAATAGGTTGAGTAAATTCAAAATCTACCCCAGCAATTTCGTTTGTCAGTGCTTCTTTAAATTTATCCGCCAATTCATCTTTGCTTTCTGCCGACACCCATTCTCCTTTTGGAATTAGCTTAATGATTACATCACTTTCTTCCATAGACATGGGGTCTGTTGGAACTTCTGCAGCACCAATACGACTTACAACTTTCTGAACTTCAGGAAATTTCTTTAGAATTTTTTCAATTCTGGTTGTTGCAATGACGGTATTACTGAGCGACGTTCCTGTTTTCAAAACCGGTTGAATTACAAAATCTCCTTCATCTAAGGTTGGTACAAATTCACCACCCATTCTAGAAAACAAAAATCCGACTAAAATTAAAAGAGAAAAAGCAGTGGTCAGCACCAATTTCTTTTTATTTAGTGCCCAAGTAATAGTTGGAACATACTTCCGTTGCAAAAACGAAATTAAGCGAGTAGAAATGTTTCTTTTTGATGGATCAGTCGGTTTGATAAACAAAGATGCCATAACAGGCACGTAGGTAAAACCTAAAAGCATGGTTCCTAGTAAGGCAAACGAAAAAACTAACGCCATTGGTCGAAACATTTTACCTTCAACACCAACCAAGGAGAGAATAGGAATAAATACGATGATAATTATCAATTGACCAAATACAGCGGAGTGCATCATTTTACTCGCTCCTTTTAAGGTTACTTTATCAATAAACGATTGTCGTTCAGCTTTAGGAAGTGACAATACGTGACTTCTTTCAGCGGTTATTTTAAAGGCGATAAACTCAACGATAATGACGGCTCCGTCAATGATAATTCCAAAGTCAATTGCACCAAGGCTCATGAGGTTGGCATCTACTCCAAAAATGTACATTAAAGAGAGTGCAAAAAGCAGCGACATGGGAATAACTGAGGCTACAACCAATCCTGAACGTAGATTTGCCAAAAGCAGAACTACTACAAAAATTACGATTAAGCATCCTAAAATTAAGTTCTCTGCAATTGTAAAAGTTGTTTTGTTAATCAGCTCGCTTCGTTCAAGAAAGGCATTAATACTAATGCCCGGAGGTAGGGCAGGAGAGATTTCAGCTACTCGTTCCTTTACTGCATCAATTACAGCTTTTGAGTCAGCATCTTTTAGCATCATTACTTGCCCCAATACTTTTTCACCTTCACCATTTCCGGTAACGGCTCCAAATCGAGTTGCGTGACCAAAGCCCACAGTTGCAACATCTTTTACAAACACCGGCAATCCATTTCTTGTTTCAATAACAATGTTTTCTATGTCTTGCAACGATTCAACTAAGCCTTCACTTCTAATGTAGTAGGTTTGATTGGTTTTCTCAATGTAGCCTCCTCCAGCGATGCTGTTGTTTTTTTCTAAGGCTGAAAATAAAGTAGAAATTGAAATTTCCATACTTCTTAGTTTCTCAGGGTCAATTGCTACTTCATACTGTTTTAAATAACCGCCCCAAGTATTGACTTCTACAACTCCAGGTATTCCTGAAAGTTGTCGTTTTACTACCCAATCTTGAATGGTTCTAATATCTGATAAGGAGTATTGGTCTCGATAAGAGGAATCTACGTCGATAACGTACTGGTAAATTTCACCAAGTCCGGTTGTAATTGGCCCCATAAATGGAGACCCAAATCCTTTAGGGATTTTTTCCTCAGCAGATTTTATTTTTTCAGCAATAAGTTGTCTTGGCAAGTAAGTGCCTATATCGTCGTTGAAAACAACGGTAACAACTGAAAGCCCAAACTTAGAAACGGATCGAATTTCCTTGACATCAGGAAGGTTTGCCATTTCAAGTTCGATTGGATAGGTTAAAAATTTCTCTACATCTTCAGTCGCAAGATCTCTGGAAGTAGTGATAATCTGTACCTGATTGTTTGTGATATCTGGCACTGCACCAATTGGAATTTTGGACAGTGAAAAAAGTCCGAAACCAATTATTCCTGCAGAGAAAAGCAGAATAATTAGTTTGTTGTTTATGCTGTATTTGATAATTTTTTCTAGCATCGTTGGAGTTCAAATGAATTTATGACAAAGGTAGAAATGATCTTACTTGTGTTACCTATGATTATCCTTAAGATTCGCTTAAGAAAAAGGTGTTGCCATTTGCCAATTTACGAGATGTGCTTGCTAAGATAGTTCCTTCTTATTGAACAAGAATTTTCTTTATTCTATACTTTTCAGAACCCTCTATTTTAACATAATAAATGCCTATTTTTAAAGAACTTATGTTGATGTTTTGAGGGTCTTGTGGTGACAGTGCAATGGAAGTGTTTAACACGGACTGACCACTGTAAGAGATTATTTCTAGAGAATTAATAGTGGTTGATTTAAAATTGTTTAAAATGGTTATAAAATCGCTTGCCGGGTTGGGATAAACTAAAAAGTCGTCATTTAAAGTGGTCTCCTTTAAACCAACGGTGCCATTCTCAGTTAGAGTTACAACTGTCACATTACCTCCATCTCCGCTATTGTTTAAATCTCCATTAACGGCCGCTCCCGAGCCATAAAAAGTTACATCTCCTGTACCTGCTTGAGGGGCCTGCTATTCAACACTAAAAATATTATTTGGACTCATTTTAGTATGTTCAGCATATTGCCTTCCTGTCGCACCGATTGTAATGACTCTAGCATATTTAGATGGATTTGAAAATCCATATATCGAATTGTTACCTCTGTCTAATGCTACCATTTGAAAGCCGTAACCAACCGGGCCACTAACTGAGTTTACCACGAAATCAATAGAGTAAATGGTACCTGGTTGATAACTATTTACAATTCCACCACTACTATCCCTTACACTTAACGCAACAGTAGAAGCAAATCCGGTACCATGACAGCCCATGCAAGTTTGAGGTTCATTTGGTGCTCCTGTATTGCCGTCGCTTACAGCAAATTCCCTGCCAGCAGCACTTGATGTTAAAATGAATTCTGCGAATACAGCGAGAAATAATACTAAGAAAAAGTAGTTTATTTTTTTATTCATTTTGGTTGGTCTGCTTAATATATTTCCAGCTAATCCGTTTGAATTATTGATTCAATGGGAAAGAGATATGCACCTCCGTGCCTTTCGACAGTTCACTGTTTATTTTTAGTTGAGCGTTTATGGCATCTGCTGCTTTTTTTACAATACTTAAACCAAGCCCATTTCCTTTAATCTGTTTATGGTTCAGCGCATCAGATCTAAAGAAGTTGTCGTAAATGTGCTGCAAGTCTTCTTGCTTTATTCCAATACCTTCATCTTTCACAGTACAAACAATTCTGTCTTTCGATACAAGACAAGCAATGGTTAGTTTTCCGTTGATTTTAGAATATTTAATAGCATTACTAAGGATATTTTCTAAAATTAAGTACGTATAATAGTTAGGTACTAGAAATTCATCTTTGTCATTATAGTTAAGCGAAACTTGAAGTTCTTTTTCTTGAATTTCTCTTTTGAAATGCGCCAGTGACTCATTTACGGTGGCCGGCAATTCAATCAATTCCACTTTTTTTGATTCATCTTTGGAGTCAAGTCGAGCGAGTAGGAGCAATTGCTCCAATGTTATGGTCATTCGATCAATTTCAGTTAAACCAAACTGAATCTTCTCTTCATACTCTTCTGGTGTGCGCGTCTTTCTAATTAAAATTTCCAGTGTCCCTCGTAATGCTGTCAGTGGAGTTCTAAGTTCATGCGAAGCATCTGAAGTAAATTGCTTTTCACGCTCAAGAGCATTCTCAATGCGGTCTAGTAGTTCATTGAACCCGTATGATAATTCATAAATTTCATCTCTAATAAGAGGTAAATCAACCCTTTTTGTGAGATTTTTACTTCCTATTTCTTGAATTGTCTTGGTTACATTTTGTACTGGAAGAATACTTCTACCTGCAATGAATCTTGAAATAAAATAGAGACCAAGTAAAACAGCAAGGTAGGCAATCACTAAGGTATTTCTCAACTTAAGAATAACAGATTTTGCTGATTCTGATGACATGGCTGCTAGAATGTATCCCTCTGTAATGCCTTGCTCAATCAATGGCACCTGTACTTGTCGTATGGATCTATTTTCTATAAATGTATCAAAATGGCCGTTTAAGTTTGATGGGTTGAAGTCCAGATTATTACTTTTCAAATTTGGAGACTTATCCATTAATCTTCCATTACAGTCAATTAATTGAATAAACACAGGATTCACCTGAACCTCATGGTGTTCTCTTTCTTCCCATTCAGCTTTGTTTGTAAATACAATTGAATCGTTGCTGATTCGCACTTCTCCTGTATGTTTGTTTGCTTCGTAGCTTAAATCTTGATCAAGGTTGTTGATGACCGTTTGCTGAACAATAAAAAAAATAGCCGCAAACGATACTGCCATGATAAATGCAGTCGCAATCATATAGTGAAAGGCTATTCTATTTTTAAAATTTAAACTCACAGCTCCTTAGCAATATAGCCAACTCCTCTGACTGTTTGAATGTAATGCTCTTCATTCGATAACTGAAGCTTTTTCCGCAATGAATTAATGTACACGTCAATAACGCCAGTATTGTACTCAAAATGAATATCCCAAACACTTTCTATGATTTGTGTTCTTCTACAAACGTTACCTTTATTTCGCAATAAAAATTCTAGTAGCGCAAACTCTTTTTGAGTCAATTGAATTTCTTCTTCCCCCTTTAGAACCAAATGTTTTTCAACGTCCAATTTAATAGGCCCTACTTGAAAAATATTGCTTGAGCCTGAGGTTGGTCTTAGTTGTACTCTTATTCTTTCAAGCAATTCGTTAAAATGAAAAGGCTTTTTAATGTAATCGTTAGCTCCATTTTGCAGTCCGAAAATCGTTTCTTCAACGGTATCCTTAGCCGTTAAAAAAATAACCGGAGTTTCTTTAAATTCCTTTCTAAATTGTGTGCAAATTTCAATGCCACTGTGACCGGGAACCATCCAATCCAATAGCAATAAATCATAAACACCTGTTAAAGCTAGTGCTAGTCCGGTTTTACCATCGTGCGCAACATCAACAGCAAAGCTCTCTTCTTCAAGCCCTTGCTTAAGGAAAGCAGCAATGCTTTCTTCGTCTTCAACAATTAGAATTCTCATGCATCAAAGGTTCAATAAATTATCGCAGTTTTAAAACTTAAATTCTTAAGATTTACTTAAAAAGTACAAAGCCTTCAGGTAGTTTAAAATGAAAAATTTAACTCATTGATTACGTTAAATCTAGGTTTTTATGATGCCCAAAAAAAAGCCTCACTGTTACATGAGGCTTTTACTAATTAGTTATGAAAATTTATTTTGATGTTGTTTCATCTGTTTCATCGTCTTCAGTTTTAGCTTCAGGCAAATTTTTCGGCTCAGCAGCTTCTAACGATTTTGTAGGCTTGATAATATCAATTTTGATGTTTTCTTTATTCTCGTCTAACTTGATACTAATCATATCTCCATCCAATAATCGTGATTGAATTATTTCTTCAGCCAAAGGATCTTCAACATACTTTTGAATGGCTCTCGCTAAAGGTCTAGCACCGTAATCAGGATCATAACCTTTGTCTGCAATAAAGTCTTTCGCAGGTTCAGAAATTTCAACGGTAAAGCCCATCTCTCTTGTTCTGCTATATAGTCCTTCTAATTCAATATCAATAATTTCATGAATGTGTTCTTTCGTCAACGAATTGAAAATCATGATATCATCAATTCTGTTCAAAAACTCGGGAGCAAAGGCTTTTTTCAAAGCTGATTGAATAACACCGCTAGCATATTTATCTTTATTTTCCTTTTTTGCAGCTGTAGAGAAACCAACTCCTGCACCAAAATCCTTCAACTGTCTCGCACCAATATTAGAGGTCATAATAATAATGGTGTTTTTAAAGCTAATTTTTCTGCCTAAACTATCGGTTACTTGCCCATCGTCTAGCACTTGAAGCAATAAATTGTAAACATCTGGATGAGCTTTCTCTATCTCGTCTAACAAAATAACAGAGTAGGGACGTCTTCGAACCTTTTCAGTCAACTGTCCACCTTCTTCGTAACCAACGTATCCTGGAGGCGCTCCAATTAATCTGCTCACTGCAAATTTTTCCATGTATTCACTCATGTCAATTCGAATTAACGCATCGTCATTATCAAATAAATGTCGGGCTAAAACTTTTGCCAGTTGTGTTTTTCCAACACCTGTAGGTCCTAAGAAAATAAACGAACCAATCGGTTTATTCGGATCTTTTAATCCAGCTCTGTTTCGTTGAATTGCCTTAACAACTTTTTTAATTGCTTCTTCTTGACCAATTACCTTGTCGTGAATGTCGTCATACATTTTAACAAGTTTTTTCCCTTCTTTTTGGGCAACTCGCTTCATTGGTATTCCGGTCATCATTGCAACTACTTCAGCTACATCTTCTTCACTAACAGTTTCTCGGTGATTTTTTGTTTCTTCTTCCCATGCTAATTTTGCAGTTGCGAGCGCTTCAGTTAATTGTCTCTCACTGTCTCTTAGTCGAGCAGCTTCCTCGTACTTCTGACTTCTTACAACCTTGTTTTTCTCAACTTTCACATCCTCAATTTGAGCTTCTATCTCAATAATATTTTGAGGTACTTTAATGTTGGTAATGTGAACTCTTGATCCAGCTTCATCCAAAGCGTCAATGGCCTTGTCAGGCAAATGACGGTCTGTCATGTAACGGTCGGTTAAATTTACACAAGCTCTTAACGCTTCTTCTGTATAATTAACGTTGTGGTGTTCCTCGTACTTATCCTTTATATTGTTCAGTATTTGGAACGTTTCTTCAGGAGAAGTGGGTTCAACCAATACTTTTTGAAACCTTCTTTCTAATGCACCGTCTTTTTCAATGTGTTGTCTGTGCTCATCAAGAGTTGTTGCTCCAATGCATTGAATTTCTCCTCGTGCAAGTGCAGGTTTAAACATGTTCGAAGCATCTAACGATCCTGATGCTCCGCCAGCGCCTACAATGGTGTGGATTTCATCAATGAATAAAATGATATTTGGAGACTTCTCCAACTCATTCATAACGGCTTTCATTCTTTCTTCAAACTGCCCTCTATACTTGGTTCCAGCAACTAAAGATGCCAAGTCAAGTGTTACAATTCGCTTGTTGAACAATACTCTAGAAACTTTTTTCTGAATAATTCGCAGCGCCAAACCTTCAGCAATGGCAGATTTACCAACACCAGGCTCACCAATCAAAATTGGATTGTTCTTTTTTCTTCTTGAAAGAATTTGTGAAACTCTTTCTATTTCTGCCTCACGACCAACAATTGGGTCCAGCTTTCCGTCCTCAGCCATGGCTGTTAAATCTCTGCCAAAGTTATCTAAAACAGGGGTTTTCGATTTTGAATCTCCGCTTTTGCTGGAACCAGAATCACCCGTAGGTCTGCTAGATCCACCTCCTGAACCCAAGAATCCTGATGAATCATCATCGTCATTGGTTGGGTTTCCCGGAATTTCATTTCGTGGGCTAGAGGTTGGTTTATTTGACAAAATACTTTCCAGCTCGTCTTTTACAGATTCGTAAAACACACTCTGCTCTTCTAAAGCTTGGGTTGCAATGTTATTTGCATCCTTTAATATAGAAAGTAATAAATGCTCTGTACCAATTAAACTTTGGTTGAAAAGCTTCGCTTCTAAATAGGTTATTTTTAACACCCTTTCCGCTTGTTTTACCAAAGGAATATTAGATAAGTGATTGATAGAACTGTTTCCAACTTTAGTTGAACTTTCTATCCTTCTTCTCAATTCATTCAAATCGGCACCAAGGGAATTCAGAATCTGTATTCCACTTCCTTGTCCTTCTCGAATCATACCTAATAATAGGTGTTCTATACCTATATAATCATGCCCTAAGCGCAACGCTTCTTCTCGGCTGTAGGTAATGACATCTTTTACTCGTTGTGAAAAATTAGATTCCATAATAATTCGTTCTTTATAATTAAACGTATTTGAGGGGCATTTGGTTGTGCAAATTAGAAAGATTAACATTCAAATACATCCCCAATCAAAGATATTTTATGTGCGCTATGCAAAAGCCGAACCAAAGCTCTTTTATCAACAAAATTTTGTTAGTATTTACTGCCATTTTAAGCCTCTGAACGCATTATTTATCGGTAGTTTAGTAGCTATGTTCAATCGCTAAATTTGGATTGAATTAAAGCACTTAAGAATACTGTAATTATGGCAGAAGGAGAAAAAATCGTTCAGATTAATATTGAAGATGAAATGAAGTCGGCCTACATTGATTATTCAATGTCGGTAATTGTAAGTAGAGCACTACCTGATGTGAGAGATGGATTAAAACCTGTTCACAGAAGAATTTTGTACGGAATGCAAGATTTGGGAGTACTTTCTTCTCGACCTCACAAAAAATCAGCTAGAATTGTTGGTGAAGTTTTAGGGAAGTATCATCCGCATGGAGATACAGCAGTGTACGACTCAATGGTTCGTATGGCCCAGCCGTGGTCATTGCGTTATATGTTAGTTGATGGACAAGGAAACTTTGGTTCTGTTGATGGCGACAGCCCAGCAGCAATGAGATATACGGAAGCTCGATTGAGAAAAATTTCTGAGGACATGTTGGCCGATATTGACAAAGAAACAGTTGATTTTCGATTAAACTTTGATGACTCTTTGACAGAGCCAACCGTTCTGCCAACACGAATTCCACAATTAATTGTGAATGGCGGGTCTGGAATTGCAGTAGGTATGGCGACTAACATGGCGCCTCATAACCTAACAGAAGTAATTGATGGGATTATAGCATACATTGACAATAATGACATTGAAGTGTCAGAGTTAATGCAACATATTAAAGCACCTGATTTTCCTACAGGAGGAATAATTTATGGTTACGAAGGAGTTCGTTCTGCATTTGAAACGGGTAGAGGACGAATTGTAATGCGTGCTAAATGTGAAATTGAAGTTACAAGCTCAGGTAGAGAGCGAATTATCGTTTCAGAGATTCCATACCTTGTTAATAAGGCTGATTTAATTAAAAAAACAGCTGATTTAGTGAACGAAAAGAAAATTGAAGGAATTGCAGACTTGAATGATGAGTCTGACAGAAACGGAATGAGAATTGTTTACGACTTGAAAAAAGATGCCATTACGAATGTAGTGATGAATAATCTTTTTAAACATACAGCCCTTCAAACATCTTTCTCTGTAAATAACATTGCTTTAGTAAATGGCAGACCGGAAATGTTGAATCTAAAAGATATGATTCATCATTTTGTTGAGTTTAGGCATGAAGTTGTAATTAAGCGAACAGAGTTTGAACTAAGAAAAGCAAGAGAAAAAGCTCATGTTTTAGAAGGCTTAATTATTGCTATCGATAATCTTGATGAAGTAATCAAGTTAATTCGTGCAAGCAGAACAACTGACGATGCAAGAAATGGCTTAATGGAAAATTTCGGTTTATCGGAAATTCAAGCACGAGCAGTTCTCGATTTACGTTTACAAAAGTTAACCGGATTAGAAAGAGATAAATTAAAAGAGGAGCATGCTGAATTAATGCGACTAATTGAAAATTTAGAAGCTATTTTGGCAAACGAAGATATGAGAATGGAGGTCATTAAGACCGAAATGCTTGAAGTTAAAGATAAATACGGTGATGAAAGACGCTCTGTAATTGAATATTCGGCAGAAGATTTTAGTATTGAAGATATGATACCAGATGAAGAAGTGGTAGTGACTATTTCTCATTTAGGTTATATGAAGAGAACTCAACTTTCTGAATACAGAAGACAAAATAGAGGTGGAACAGGATCTAAAGGCTCTGCAACTAGAGACTCTGACTTTTTAGAGCATTTGTTTGTTGCTACAACACACAACTACTTATTAATCTTCACGGAAAAAGGAAAGTGCTACTGGATGAGGGTTTTTGAAATTCCTGAGGGCACAAAAACATCAAAAGGTAGAGCAATACAAAACTTAATTAGTATTGAACCTGATGATAATGTGAAAGCATATATCTGTGTGAAAGATTTAACGGATGAAGAATACATTAATAATAACTTCATCATCATGTGCTCTAAAAAAGGAGTCATTAAGAAAACGAGTTTAGAGGCCTACTCGAGACCAAGAGCAAATGGTATTAACGCCATTACCATTAGAGAGGGAGATCAATTATTAGAGGCCAAATTAACCAATGGTTCAGATGAAATCATGATGGCGATCAACAGTGGCAGAGCCATTCGATTCAACGAAAGCAAAGTTCGACCAATGGGAAGAAATGCTGCTGGTGTTAGAGGAATCACGTTGCCAGAAGATGGTGAAGTTGTTGGAATGATTACAGTGAGAGACCCAAAAGAAGAAACCGTTTTGGTAGTATCTGAAAAAGGGTATGGAAAACGTAGCTTCTTAAACGATCCTGAAGATGATTCTGAAATTTACAGAGTTACAAATAGAGGTGGTAAAGGTGTAAAAACATTGAACGTAACTGAAAAAACAGGAAACTTAATTGCCATTAAGAATGTTACAGATGAAAATGATTTAATGATCATTAATCGTTCAGGTGTAATTATTCGAATTGCAGTGTCTGATTTAAGAGTTATGGGCAGAGCGACTCAAGGTGTGCGTCTAATCAACCTGAAAAAGAATGATTCTATTGCTGCAGTAGCCAAAGTTTCTGTTGAAGAGGAGGAAGAAGTTTTAGAAGGAGTTGAAAATGTTACTGAAGCAGGACTAGGTGATTCAGTTGAAACAAATGACTAAGCTACTCAAAACGATGCTGCTGCTGAAGAAACAGAATAGTGGCAAAGAATTTGTAAAGTGATTGAAGTAAATTAAATTTGAAAAAAATAGAAGATGAAAATCAACTTAAAAATAATGTCGCTGGCCTTAGCCACGCTTACCGTGGGAAGTCTAAGCGCTCAGAAATCAAAATTAGTGAGTGCCTACAATTACAATAAATCTTATGAAAGAGACAAAGATTGTAGTGAGTTGGAAAAAGGAATCGAAGCCATTGAATTGGTAACAAAAAATGAATCCACGGCTAAATTGCTTAAAACATGGTACTATGGTGGAAACCTGTATTTTAATGCAGCTTTAGCACCAGAACCTGAATGCTCTTCTAAGTTTCCGGGCTCACTAGATAAAAGTTATTCGTTTTACATAGAGGCTATAAAATACAATATAGATGCTCCTGGTGCTGCTGAATTAGAT
Source organism: uncultured Flavobacteriales bacterium (assembly GCA_905479325.1). Taxonomy (GTDB): domain Bacteria; phylum Bacteroidota; class Bacteroidia; order Flavobacteriales_E; family Vicingaceae; genus NORP294. The sequence goes on along the minus strand of CAJQLW010000007.1, from coordinate 4,516 downwards.
TTAACCAAAGAAGCTGACCAAATTCAGTTTGCGAGTTATATCATGAATCGACAAACCAAATACAATGAGATATCATATATGCGTGATATATTGGGACAAAAGTTTCCTTATTTAGCGAATGCTTTTGTAAATAGGGGAGTTGAAGAGTTTCAAACGGGAAACTTTGAGAAAGCTTTTAAATATTCGCAAAACTCAGTAGAAGTGAATGCTTTCTTAGGTAAAGTTGATTCGTTAGGTTTATTCAATTCAGCAATAGCAGCGGAAAGGTTAAAGAATTATGACCAAGCTTTGGAATTATATACTGCTTTAACTCAAATAAAGTATGGAGGACCTAACGTACACCTTTATATCGCTAATATTTATGAAAATAGAGGCGATACTGTAAAAAGAGTAGAAGCAATTCGAAATGGATTGAAACAATATCCAGATAATCCAGACTTAATTCGTGAAGAGTTAAACCACCTTTTACTTACTGGACAAACGGATGCAGCTTTAGCAAATTTTGATAAGGCAATTGCTAACGATCCTGAAAACCCTGCTATGTTTTATAATAGAGGGTTAATTAATGATCAGATTGGAAATCAAGAAGCCGCAGCTACAGATTACAATAAAGCATTACAGTATGATCCAAGCTTTTTTGATGCTGCTTATAACCTGGGAGCGATGTATTATAACATCGGTGTGGATTGGAATAACAAAGCTTCAAACTATGGCTTAGATGAAACTACGAAATACAATGAAGCTTCTACAAAAGCAAATGAATTCTTTGCATTAGCAAAGCCTGCTTTAGAAAAAGCCCATGAAATTAATCCAGAAGATCGGAATACTATTGCTTCATTAACTAAGATTTATGCAATTGAAGGAAACGATGCAAAGTATTTAGAAATGAAGAAAAAGTTAGGAGGAAAGTAAACTACCTACAACGATACAAAAAGACTTTCAAGAAATTGAAAGTCTTTTTTTTTATTAAAAATTTAAATCGTCAAGTTTTCTCCTGTTGCGTTTAGTAGGTCTACCACTAAATCCCTGATGCCTCATTTGTCGTTGAACCTCTTGTGCCATTGCTAAGGTTTCTAAATCCAATTCACCTGTAGTTTCTACTGTATAATCGGGTACTAATTTCGCCCCAACCCTAGACTTTGGAATATCTAAAACTTTAAAGCTTTTCCATATTGGGTTAACCCTAATAGAAATAATATCTCCAATCTTCGTTTCTTTTGAAGCTTTAACGATTTCATCGTTAATCAAAACTTTGTTTGCAGCACATTCTTTACTCGCTAAACTTCTGGTTTTAAATAGTCGAATAGCCCAAATGTATTTATCGATTCTCATATCATGTAAACCATAAAAATAGTAGAAAAGTTTGCGCATAAAAAAACCCTACTTCAGCAGAAGCAGGGTTTTTAAAAAAGAGAAGACTCTTATTTAACGTGATTAGAAAGCTCGCTTCCTGCTTTGAACTTTACTACATTTTTTGCAGCAATGTTAATTTCTTTCCCAGTTTGTGGGTTTCTTCCTTTTCTAGCAGCTCTTTCAGAAACTGAAAAAGTTCCGAATCCAACCAAAGCAACTTTATCTTTCTTGCTTAAAGCTTTGCCAGTTGCATCCAAAAATGCCTCTAAAGCTCTTTTCGCGTCAGCTTTTGATAAGTTAGCACCTTCTGCCATTGCGTCTACTAATTCTGATTTGTTCATGTTTTAATTTTTTTAGTAAATAAATTTGATTAATACTTCGATGAAGCGCTTACAAATATAGACTAAAAGCCAAGCGGTGCAAGGTTTTACATGAAAAACCCTTGGTTTTGTTGAAAAGTAAAGCCATTTGTTAATAAAGTAGGGTATTTTAACCCTCTATCTAGCGCCCTTGCTTGGATATTCAACGAGATAGCTGTTACCCATAGCTAAAAAAATAGAAAATTCAACGCCCAAATAATCGTAGTTGAAGTTTAACAAAGCAATATTCAGCAGAAGTTAACCTTAACTGTATACTCTTAATAGGTCTCCGTTGAGTTCAGTATTGTAAACTAAGAGATTTCTCTTCCCCTTATCATTTTGTCCCTGTCCATTAATGTTGAATCTAGCATCATGTGCTGGGCAAAACCATTCATTATTTCTAAAAACAATATCGGGCAGGTTTTCATGGCTGCAAACTTTTGTGGCTGCCACATAATTTCCATTTACATCTTTGGCAACAATTACTGAACCGTTAAAAATAAAACCTCCATTATTTAATAAGTTCCCGTTTGTCGGATCTGTTAGGTCAATCGTAAAGTCTACGCTGTCGTCAACTAAGGTAGCTTGTGTTTGATCTTCTTCTTTTTTACAACTGCCAAAACAGCCAACAGTAAGTGCAAATGCTGCACCCATCGAAAGTTTAGAGAGAAATTCTTTTCTATCCATGTTTTTTTTCAAAAATAATTAAAACATAAGACTAACAAGGTGAATTTTTCTTAAGGTTTTCTTAAAATCCCTCCTACAAATTGAATCGCTAATTTTACTTATAGTTTTTTATACTATAAGTTTCTTATTTTAGCAACATAATTTATTAAATAGGATGAGTTTCAGAAAAGACAAGTTACACGCTCTATTAGACCAAAGGTCATCTCAAAGTGAGAATCTAAGCGATGCATTTAAAGAGCATTTGGAAAAAGGTATTCATGGAATAGCTTTTAGCGCTTACGAGGAAGGGCAAGAGCCCGGAGATCAAATAACCGAGCAGCAAATTCGAAGAAGAATGCAAATTCTTGAACCAAATGTTAAATGGATTCGCTCATTTTCTTGCACAGATGGCAATGAAATGATACCCGTTATAGCAAAAGAGTTTGGAATAAAAACGTTAGTAGGTGCATGGTTGAGCGATGACGAAGAGTTGAACCAAAGAGAAATGACCAGTCTTGTTGAATTAGCTCATAAGGGTTACGTAGACATTGCTGCAGTTGGGAATGAAGTATTGTACCGAAAGGAAATGGAAGAAGAGCAGTTGCTTTCTTGTATTTCTTGGGTGAAACATCAAATTGGAGAAATTCCTGTAGCATACGTAGACGCCTATTATGAATTTGAAAATCGACCTAAGATAACCGATATATGCGACATTATTTTAGCGAACTGTTATCCTTTTTGGGAAGGTTGCCACGCCGATTATGCATTATTGTACATGAAAGATATGTACCGCAGAGCTGTAAAAGCGGGAAACGGTAAGAAGGTAATAATTTCTGAATGCGGTTGGCCTAGTGCCGGGCAAAATCACCATGGAGCAATTCCTTCAAAGGAAAATGCAATGAATTATTTTATCAATACTCAAAATTGGAGTATAGAAGAATCAATTGACGTTTTTTATTTTTCTTCGTTTGATGAAGCATGGAAAATTGGTGACGAAGGCGATGTTGGAGCGTATTGGGGATTGTATGATAAAAATGAAAATTTAAAATATCAGGACTATGAATAAACATATAAACTTTAACTTCGAACATGCCATATGCTATTCTGGTTTTCGAGATGGTCAAAGTCCTGAATCAGGTATATTTCCAAGTTACGAAGAGATAAAAGAGGACTTATTAATACTACAAGGAAATTGGGAATACTTGCGATTGTATGATTGTGATTTACATTCTGAAATTGTACTTGAAGTTATACGGAATGAAGGTTTTGATTTTAAAGTAATGCTCGGGGCATACATTGTTGCAGAAGTAAACAACTACAATTGCGCTTGGGGTGGTGTTTATTCTGAAGAGCAATTAATAAATAATCAAGTTGTTAATTATAACAGGATTTGCAAGTTGATTCAATTGGCAAATCAGTATCCAGAAATTATCACTTCTCTATCAGCGGGAAATGAAGCCACGGTAGAGTGGACAGACCACATGGTTCCGGTAGAAAAAGTGATTTATTATGTGCAGTTAATTAAAAGTGAATGTACCCAACCGGTTACTTTTTGCGAAAATTACTTGCCTTGGTTAGGTAAATTAAAGCCTTTGGCCGAGGTGGTTGACTTTATTTCTATTCACACCTATCCTGTTTGGGAGTACAAGACAATTCATGAAGCCATGGATTATACAAAGGAAAATTATTACGCAGTGGTAAACTCTTTTCCTGATCAGCAAGTAGTGATTACCGAGGCGGGCTGGGCTACAAATTCAAATGGTAGAGGCATAGAGCCATCAAATGTAAATGAAGAGCTACAGGCTATTTACTTTAAACAATTAATAGAGTGGAGTAGAAGCAATGGTGTTTTAACCTTTGTTTTTGAAGCATTTGACGAGAACTGGAAAGGTTCTCAAGAAATTTTAGAACCTGAGAAGCATTGGGGCTTATATCGCACCAACCGCACGCCGAAATTAGCGATGCAATTAGAATGGTGAAGATCTTGTAAAACACTGTCTAAAATGTAGATAATAACCATTCATCTTTGGCAAATTGGAAAAAGGAACCGCAGAGTATTCGATTGTATTAATAACCTCTGCAATTGTTTACGAAAATGTGGCGAATGCATCAAATTAAATGAAAAGGCTCATTCATGC
>CAJQLW010000006.1 GCA_905479325.1 uncultured Flavobacteriales bacterium | reverse complement strand
ATGATATCATTAATTCCATCATTGTTTGGGCTAAAAGCAGTGGGTACGTCCAATGAATATTTTTCTTCTACCTTAATCTCAATCGTATCTCTCACTGTAAAACAACCAAAGTCATCAGAAACTACTAAGTAATAGGTGGTGTTTTGTATTGGAGTTGCCAAAGGATTTGGGCAGGTAGGACAATCTAAACCATCGGGAGGTGTCCATTGATAATTGAAACCTCTTCCAGCATTTGCATCTAACTGATAGTTTTCGCCAATAATTAAGGTGCTGTCTCGCAGTATAAAGGGGTTAGGTTGTTGAACCACTTCTACCAAAATACTCGCAGTATCAAAGCAAGTACTAGGGTCACTAACTCGCACCGAGTATCTGGTATTTGTTTTTGGATTTACAATTGGATTAGGGATAGTTACATCAGTAATAAAAGTATCTGGAGACCACAAATAAATAGCTCCACCCGAGGCAGTCAGTTGAACCGATTGACCAATACAAAGTCCCGTATCTCCGCTTACCAAAGCATTGGGACTTTCAAATACATCTAACATTTTAACAGCAGTATCAATGCAACCAATGCTTGATGTTATGGCCAATTGAATGAAATAACGCCCCGGTGTTTCATAGACAACACTCTCTTGATTTTGCGATGATGAAAAACCTTGTCCTTTTCCAAAATTCCAGCTCAAGCTATTTGCGTTAATTGATGCATCAACAAAATTTGAAGTGTAAGGAGCGCATCCTGTATCGCTTTGCATGGTAAAATCTGCCAAAACATCGGAAATAACCACAGAGTCGAGAATGGGAACGTTACAAGTTCCGCTTGCGTCACTTAAAATAAGACTTACATATACCTTTCCAATTGTTCGATAAGCATGGGTGGCAACAGTTCCTCCGCTTTGCGTTGTTCCATCGCCAAAATCCCATACGTGACTGCTAACATTTCGCTCACTGTCTAAGGTGAATGTAAAAACTTCATTCACACAAGCTGAATTCTTATCAATTGAAAAGCTTGCTTCAGGACCATTGGTCTGAATGTATTGAGATTTAAAAACGCTGTCTACACAGCCATTCGCTGTTTGTACCCGCAAAGACACATCGAATTTTCCAACCTCATCAAAAACAAAGCGAGGATTTTCTAACACGGAAAAATTGGAGCCAATTTGCCAGAACCATTTCACAATGTTGCCAGAAGAAGTATCTTGAAATTGAACCTCTAAAGGATAACAGCTAGAAATAGTCGTATCAGCCGTAAAACCAACAACAGGATTTTCCTCTACTCTAAAAAGAACAGAGTCAAACCGAACGCACCCATTCGCATCTTCGCCTCTAAGTTTAACATTAAAAGTACCTGCAATATTGAAAGTATGGCTAATGGTATCGTCTCGAGAAATTAAGGAGTCTCCGTCGCCAAAATCCCAAATAAAAGTATTGTTTGACAGGTCTGACGAAACATTTCTAAACAATATTGTAGAGCCTGCACAAATGTTATTACGAGATGTAGTTCTAAGTCTCACTTCAAATGGTTGTAAATTCAAAAGGTTTGGAAGTACAACCGTGTCGCTACAGCCAAAAATATTTTCAGTGTAAAGCGTTATAGATTTATTGCCTGCAGTTGTATAGCGGTAAGAAGTATCAATGGTATACAAAGAGTCACCATTATCCATTAAAAACAAGGTATCTCCGCCGCCCATTAGGTAATAATTTTTTGCTGCTAACGTGTCGAAAACGCTTGTGTTGATTAAATTAATGTCAACTGGTAAGCAGTTACCTAGTAAACTGTAGGTAAAGCTTGCTTGAGGTTTATACACGTAAAAGTCTTTGTAACGTTCATAATCGCAACCTACTTGGTCTTTGCCTTTATAACCGATGTTGTAAACTCCTCTTTGCGTAAAAGTATAATTAAAAGAGTCCCTTTCGCTTAAAGGTTGTCCGTTAATAGTCCAAACCAAACTGTCTAGTCTGGTTAAGCTATTTTGCCAAATTAATACATCTTCACCAAGGCAAACGTTAGGGTCATCAGGTCGGATAATGGGCAGGCTAATTACTGGCAAAGATATCAGTTGCGTATCTGTTACAGGAGGACATCCGCTAGCATCGTTGTAAGCTGTAAAAATATATTGTTGGTTGACTAAGCTGTCGTATCTGTGGCTCGTGATTAAGTTGGTGGTGTCAAAAACACTAGAGTCGCCAAAGTCCCAAGAAAAGCGGGTTCCATTTATTATAAAGGCTTTAAAGTTCACTAGGTTTCTATCAATACAATCTGAATAAAAGTCTGTGGATTTAATGATTGGACCTCCAACATAGAAAGCGCTGTCAATGGTTTCTACTGAATCGCAACCGTTGTAACCATGCCTAATTGTTAAGTTATAATAACCTGTGTCTTGAAAACTACTAAATGCTGCTGTGTCAGTTAGGCCATTTGGTACAATAGAATCCTTGTAGGTATTGTTTACATTTTCTATAAGGTAGGCTATAAAATTTGGGACGGAGTCATTGGGATTAATGTTAACGACAAAGAACGAATCAGCAGAACAAACATTGGTAGGGAAATAATTGACTACAGGTGCAATTTTATATCCTAAATTTATTCTAATCGAATCAGCAGCTCTGCAACCTTCTGCGCTAACTACAGATAAACTTACAATCTTCAAACTATCATTTGTTACTGAAACATTTTGCGTTGGGTTAGGAACATTAAAATTTTGACCATTAGGGAAAGTCCATAAGTAATTGTAATTAGAAGCTTGTGGTGGGGCAATTATTACACTATTTATACTAAACGTATTCGGAAAACACCCGGTTCTAGTTGATATGTATGGAAATCCACTATCATCGGTTATAATTATTTTTGTTAATTGATAAAGTCTATGTTTTTGTTTAAACAAGGTGTCTTTGCACCCATTTAGACTTGTCACTATTAACGAATCCGAAAACCGTCCTTCTGTGGTACCATATCCAAAAAATGGGTTTTGAACAGAATCGGTAGTAAAAAATTCTTTATTATTGATTATAGTCCTACCTAGTCTCCACGACCAAGCAATGGCATTCACCGATTGGTCAAAAAAACGAATTGTATCTCTTGAATTACAAGCAAAGGTATCCACAACAAAATCTGCTATTACTTTTTCTATGGTAATGGTATCGCGATAAGAATCAGTGCAACCAGGACCGAATCCAGTTAGGGTTATCACAAATGTTCCAGAATCGGCAAACGATTTATTTGGCAGCCTAGAGACCGAACCACTTCCATCACCAAAATCCCATAAATAGGTGGTGACGTCGGTAGAATTATTAATAAACAATAAGGGTTCTCCAACACAGTAGATGTCTTTTGGCAATCTAAAGTTAGCCACTGGTTGACTTAATCGAATGTAATCTGTTTCTATTCTTGTATTGGTGCAACTGGGGTCAGACACGTTGAGGGAAACCGTATAATTACCATAGCCGTTATAGGTATGGGTGGGATTAATTTGAGTAGAGGTGTTTCCATCACCAAAGTCCCATAAGTAGGTTAAGTTAGACCCGCTAGAGCCATTAATAAAGTTGATTGTAAGTGTGCTATCGCAAGTTGCACGGATAGAGTTAGTGGAGAATGAGGCAATGGGAGAGGGTGTTACGGTTATTGGTCCTAATAAAATGGAGCTACTACAACCATTGGTATCGGTAATTTGTAAACTGGGTGAAAAACTTCCTTGTACTTGGTAGTTATGATTAACTGTTGCTGTATTTGGGGCCTGACTTCCGTCTTTAAAATCCCATATGTAGTTGTTTATGAGAGCATCGCCAAGCGTTGAAGTTGAAGTGAATGTAACATTTAAAGGAGAACAACCGCCGGTTGGAGTGAAGGTGAAATTCGCCGTCGGGTTGCGATAAACTACGATGTAGTTATTTTTTGTAACGGTTTGACTGGTTGCTCCGTTGGATACTGTTAGTGATACAGTATACCTGCCCGGAGTTGTAAAACTCGCTGAAGGGTTTTGGAGTGTGGATGAGTTGTTGTTACCGAATGACCAACTCCAGCTTGTTATGGAAGCATCTCCGGTTGGGGTGAATTGTGTGCCTGAAATAGAGCCACAACCTTCGAGTATACTGGCTGTAAAGTCTGCATTTAGTTGGGCTGATGCAGTTTTTCCTAAAAAAAGAAAAATGAAGACTACAAGTATTTTATTCAAATTAATTGGCACTTAATTATCGTTTAATCGTTTTGTCTTACTTTTACGTCTCATGTCAAAAGTAAGGCTAAGCATCTGTTTTTTAGTATTAATTTTCGTTTTTACGAAAGATACTTATGCACAAGACGTACATTTCTCTCAAAGGTTGGTTGGTGATCGTCAGATTAATCCAAGTTTTACCAACCGATTTGATGGCAATTTTCAAGTTGTAACAGCTTACAGACAGCAATGGCAATCCATTGGTGTACCGTTTACAACCGGCAACTTGTTTTTTACCAAAAAGTTTACCACAGCCATTCCAGTTTTAGAATGGTTTGCAGGAATAGCTTACGCCAATGATCAAAGTGGCGACGCCAAGTTAATGATGAACCAATTTCAGCTGAACGCGGGTGCTTCTTATCAATACTTACAGCACAAATTCACCTTTGCAGTTCAGAATGCTTGGGCGGCAAAGTCTTTCAATCAAAACGGACTAAGTTTCCCTTCTCAGTACGACAGAAACACTGGTGGATTTAATGAAAATTTAAGCAGCAGAGAGGCATTTGCAGGTGAAAATACATCGTATTACGATTTAAATATTGGTGCTACCTGGGAAACGGAGTTGGGTCATGATTGGAATCTAACCACAGGAATTTCGCTGAATCATGTACTTGAACCGAAAGAAAGTTTCTTTGACCAATCCAATCAAAAAAATAGGGGTGTTGGTGGGCAATTTCTAGCTGAAAAGCCGTTGAACGAAAAACTAAGCATTCATCCATATTTAAGTTACTATTGGGCAAGGGGAGCCTCTGAAATGTTAGTTGGCTCTGCGGTTTCAATGCCTGTTGCTGGGTTTAAGAAAATTAACGAAGTGAATCCCTTTTTATATTTGAGAACTGGTATTAACAGAACTACCGATGCTTTTGTAATTGGCAGTAGAGCTAGCTTTGGAAAATTCGATTTTGGCTTATCTTACGATGTCAATATTTCAGATCTAGAGTTAGCATCAAATTATCAAGGTGGATTTGAGTTGTCACTTGTTTTTACTGCTCGTAATCCTCAATTAAAAAACATAAGAATTCCCTGTGAGCGCTATTAGATTCATATTGATTTTTACGATGTTCTTTTCATCGTTAATTGGTTTTGCACAGCAAGAAGAAACTTATTCTGCAGGGAAATTGAAAAAACTTGCCCAAGCAGCGGAATACATAAAAGACTGGCAAAGTGCAGCGGAATATTACACTTTGTATTTAGATAAGAAATCACCCGATTACAAGGTATTGTATCGTTTGGCTGAAGCTCAACGAAAAGGAGGAAATTACGCTGCTGCTCAAGAAAACTACAAAACGGTGTACGAGAAAGAGCATGAAAAATTTCCCTTAGCCGGGTTTCAATATGCTAAATTACTAGCTGCTGGCGGTAAATGTAAAGAAGCATTGCCCATTTTAAAGCAGTTTAGAAAAGATTACCGTGGGGCGAAGGACGAGCGGACTTATTCGCGTTTGGCCAAATTTACAGCAGAAGCTTGCGAAAACTTGGAAACAAATCCAGTGGCTAAATACCAAATTAAACCACTTTCGGAGGGTGTGAATGGAAGTCACATTGAAGGTTCACCATTTTACTTAGACAACAATACCATTGTTTACAATTCGCTTAAAACGAAAGGGAAAGAGATTTTTAATGTAGAAGAAGATGAGATTCCGAAACGCAAATTTTACATAGCTGATAAAGAATCAGGAGTTTGGCAACACAAAAGTGAGTGGAGTCAAACTGAGCTTTACCTGCAATTTGAAATTGCAAACGGCGCATTTAATGTGGCTAAAGATCGCTTTTACTTTTCTGCTTGTGAGCCCAATAGCGTTGGAAAAATGGCTTGTGATATCTATGTTATGCAAAAGGATGGTGAAACATGGCAGGCTGCTAAAAAACTACCTCCAATTGTAAATTCACCCATTTATACTGAAACCCAAGTCGCGGTTGGGTTGGATGAAAAAGAACGAGAAACCATCTACTTTGTCTCTGACCGTAGAGACGGGAAAGGAGGCTTAGATATTTGGTACACCACCTATGATGAGGACAAGGATACGTATAAGTCAGTGAGAAACTGTGGGTCTAAAATCAACTCAGTTGGAGATGAGATGACACCCTTTTACAATCCACTGAATCGAACGTTGTTTTTTAGTAGTGACGGGCATCCTAACTATGGGGGATTAGACATCTTTAAATCGAGTGGAGCTCGAACGAAATGGTTGGAACCTGAGAATATTGGAAACGAAATAAACACTGCTGCAGATGAACTATATTACGTAGAAAGTAAGAAAGGAGGGGAAGGTATTTTTGCTAGTAATCGCTTAAAAACCGGTGGAGAAGATAAGTTTTGTTGTGACGATTTATACGAATTTAGAGATTTGAATAGAATTCAAATTTCAGTTTCTGGAGCTGCTTTTGACAACATGAAAGTTGGAAAGGATCGGTACATGGAAGATGTAACGATTCGATTGTTTAAGAAAGACCCCAAAACGGGAGAAGAAGCCTTGGTGCAATCGATGAAAACCAACAAAGACGGGAAGTATCAATTCCAATTGGAGCCCGATCAGTTTTATACGTTAAAAACAGAGAAATTGGGTTTTTTAATACAAGAGCACGATATAATTACAACTGGTGTGGAGCGGAGCAGAAGATACATTAAGAATTTTGCGCTAGAATATTACATCGGCAGAAGTATTGTGGTGGAGAACATTTATTATGAGTTTGATAAGGCGGCTTTAACCAAGGAGTCTGAAATTACGATAGATACCACCATTTATGAAATTTTAATTGAAAACCCTCATATAATCATTGAGTTAAGCTCGCATACCGATAGTGAAGGTTCAGACGGTTACAACGAGAACTTATCGCAAAGAAGGGCGGAAAGTGTAGTGAATTATTTGATTCAAAAAGGCATTCCGAAAAAGCGACTAACACCTAAAGGATATGGTGAAAGTAAACCTCGAGCACCCAATAAAAACCCTGATGGCAGCGATAACCCCGAAGGCAGAGCAAAAAACAGACGCACGGAGTTCAAGGTAATTGGAGAGCTAGATGTTGAGGTGAATTATAAGGATTAGATGTATTCTTTTCACAGGCAAATGAATGTTGGATTTAAGACTGCGTATGAACAGATTTTTTTAAATAAACTGCCTCATGTAAAATGTGTTAGAATGATCTAGTCAGGGTAGTCAATTGTCAATCTGTATGTTGTGGAATAGAAGGCTCTGTAATTGACATATTTTTGTCTAATTTGGTTTTATGAGAATTAGGCTATTCATTTTCTTGTGTTTATTGTCAGGTGTAGTTTACTTCTACTTTGTAAAACCTAACGAAACCATACCTGAACGTGCGGTGGAAGGAGTAAATTACCTAGAAGAAAAATTAAAACCTTCAGAATTTTGGGAAGACAGATGGTCTTACCCCTCAAGTGAATCGCAAGCTGAAAATTTTAAACGAGCAATATCATTGGCAAAAAAGTCAGAGGCTACGAGTGGCGGAAGTAAATCTGGCTTATCTAGTGACTGGCGATTAGATGGGCCAACGAATATTGGAGGCAGAGCAAACTGTCTGCTCGTTGATGTGAGAGATAATGCTATTATTTATGCTGGCATGGCAACCGGCGGGATATTTAAAAGAACCGATGCCGGTGGAACTTGGGTTCCAATAGCAGATGATTTTACGTACTTGAGTATTTCACAAATCATTCAGCACCCAAAGAATCCCGATACCATTTTTGTTGCAACTGGAGACCGAAATTTTGGTAGCTGGGGAAGAATAGGAGATGGAGTAAAAGTGAGTTACGATGCAGGGGCAACTTGGCAATCAGCAGGTCTTGAAAATGCAGGTATAGTCAGTAAATTACTGATTGATTCAACCAATAACATACTTTGGGCTTCTGTGCTCGGTAATCCACGTACAACTAACCTTCAGCGTGGAGTTTATAAATCGGACGACATGGGGTTAAGTTGGCAAAATATGCGTCAAGGAGCAGGAGGTAAGAACTCGAAATATACGAGTAACAAAACGCATTACAGTCCTACAGATCCTGACGCACGTATAAGCGTAAAGCCTGGTAAAGCGAGAAAGTTAAATTACATGAGTCAGTTGAGTGTAGATACGGGTCACCATGTAATTACAGATATTAGAGCGTATCATGCAGACGGGAAGGATAATCAGTATTTACAAGACATAGTAAACCGGTTAAACCCTCGCTTACAAAAGCAGGGCCTATTATGGCGCAATTGCATAGCCGATACGGGATACAGCAGCGGAGAGAACTATGCATTTCTAGAAGAGATAGGTTTAGAGAGTTACATACCACCACATGGTACTTACAAAGGCGGTCCGGATGGATTTATTTACCACAAAGAAGAGGATTATTATCTCTGTCCTAATAAAGAGAAGATACCTTTTAAAAAAGTATTTAAAGACTCTAGAACAGCAACACTAAAGAAAGAGTATCGAGGAACTACTTATCAGTGCAAAGAATGCCCAATGCGAGGAAGTTGTTTAGGCAAAACGGCTAAGGAGAAGAAATTTTCAGTAACGGTTTATCGCGAAGAATATGAACGCAATGCAAAGCGAATAACAAGCAAATTGGGTAAATATATGAAAGGTAAGCGGCAAAGCACCGTAGAGCCTGTGTTTGGCACGCTAACTCAATTTATGGGTATGCGAAAAGTGAATACAATAGGAATAGAGCAAGCCAATAAATGCATGATGATGGCTGGCATTGCGTATAATCTTAAGAAATACCTAAAATTCACTCAAAAACTTCAAAAAAGTAAGGCAAAGAGGCTTGCAATGCTTCAACACATAAAAAGCTCATTTTTAGAATTAATAAACTCAATTCTAAGCTTAGCAAATTACACTGGAAATCAACTGGAACTAAATTAATCCTTCTTAAAAACGGCTTAAATAAGCTTGTTTTTATCCGAATTATAGGGTTGTGCAACGATTACTGTTGTTGTGCACAGTTTTTTTTTAACAGCTTCAATAAGTATTTATAGTTAAAAACTAGAATCAGACCGACAAGAATCTGAATCAAACTAGCAATCCAATAAAACTTTTCATTTGCTTCCATAACTTGTCCTGAGTTAGATGAAGATACTGCAAATAGTGTATAGCTAATTAAACTTGGTAAATTGTCAATCACGGTTATACCACCAACAACGATTGATGATATTTTTATTATTGACTCCTCGGATAGACCTTTAAAATCTATAATATCAGATTGAAATCCTTTTTCAAGTTTTAATAAAGAAACAATTTTTGGTGCATAAAATAATAAAAGCACAAAAAGTCCAACAGTTAGTATTGACATAACTATTGCAATTATTATCATAGTCGAGTCAACTCCATAAGATCCAATATAATTTAGGTTTTGCGGCAGAATATTGAATAAAACAATAATCATTGAGTAAAGCCCAAAAAGTTTTATTATCAATATGAAGAAATCTTGTTTTTTCATTTATTAGAATTGTGCACAACGTATGGATATGACACACTCTGCGCTAATGGATACTTGTTTAAGATCCTAAATGAACTACATTGTCATCAAGTTTTGATTTCACATGGATAAAATAGAAATCAACTTTTACTTCTCCTTAATCGCCTTTTCTAATTCTTCCCTCAGTTGGTCGGCGCTTAAGTCAAGCTCAAAGCGGGTACCTTCTATAAAAGATATTTTACCTGTTTCTTCAGATACTACCAAAGCAATGGCAGGGGAGTTTTCTGTTAAACCAACTGCCGCCCTGTGCCGCAAACCAAATTGTGCCGGTATATCGGGGTTGTCAGACAAGGGCAAAATACACTTCGCAGCCTTTATTCTGTTGTTGTGAATGATTACTCCGCCATCGTGCAGGGGACTGTTTTTAAAAAAGATAGACTCCAGAAAAATAGCAGATAAATTGGAATCTAGCGCCACGCCGGTAGAGGCATGATACTTTAATTCAGAGTCGGTGGCAATAATAATGAGTGCACCTGTTTTACTGCGGCTCATGTTGTGGCAGGCCTTTACAATTGCATTTATATTCAGGTTTACCTTTTCTTCTTGTTGGTTGGTCCACTTTAGCAGTTTGCGCACCACACCTTTTCCGGCAAACGGGCTTTGTGAGCCAACAAGCAACAAAAACCGTCTAATTTCTTGTTGAAAAACAATGATCAACGCCAACACCCCAACCCCAATAAACTGCCCCAAAATTTCCGAAAGCATTTCCATTTGCATGGCCGAAACGAGTTTCCACAACAAATAAATGGCAAGAATGCCTAAAAAGATACGAATGGCAACGGTGCCTTTTACCAGCTTGTACAATTGGTACAACAGCAGGGCTACCAACATAATGTCCAACAAATCGAACCACCGTACACTGATAAAAAGAGGGATTGCCATGCTCACAATATTACTGCTTTTGGTAAAAGTCTACAATTTGAATGGTTTCTTTGGCTTCTTTCACATCGTGCACGCGAAGTATGTTTGCACCATTTTGCAAAGCTAAAACATGCGCAGCAGTAGTTCCGTTGAGTGCATTTTCAGCACTTTCTCCAATTATTTTTTGAATCATTCCTTTTCGGCTTAAGCCTGTTAAAATTGGCCTGCCAAGTGAATGGAAATAATTTAAATGTTTCAATAATGTGTAGTTGTGTTCGAGTGTTTTTCCAAACCCAAACCCAACGTCTAGAATTACATCGTTCACGCCTAGCTCATTCAAACGGTTCAATCTTGCCGAAAAGCCCTTGGTAATTTCTTTCACCACATCTTCATAAACCGGCGCTTGTTGCATGGTTTTAGGTGTGCCTTTCATGTGCATTAAAACATAGGGCACTTGAAGCGTTGCAATGGTTTCAAACATGTTATCGTCCAAATCTCCTCCCGAAATGTCGTTAATCATTGTAGCACCTTCACTCACGGCTTGGGTAGCAATAGTGCAGCGATAGGTATCAACAGAGAGAACTGCCTCAGGAAACGCCTTCACAATTGATTTTAACGGCGAAAGCAGGCGCTCTTTTTCTTCTTCTTCCGTTATAAAATCTGAATTAGGCCGAGAAGAGAATGCGCCAAGGTCAATGATATCAGCTCCTTCTTCGAGCATTTTTTCAACTTGTTGTAGAATTTCTTTTTCTGCCTGAAACCTACTTCGGGTGAAAAATGAATCTGGTGTAAGGTTCACAATTCCCATAATTTTGGGTGTGGAAAAATCCATTAAAACTCCCTTACAGTTGATGGAGTACTTGTTTTGAAAAGGACTAAATTCGTTTCCTAATTGCATGAACCAAAAATAAGAGAAAAGCATGGCGAATACTTCGAAACAATATGACAATGCTGTGAAAATTTGTCAAGATGTTTTCAATAAAAAAATGCAAGACTACGGCACTGCTTGGAGGGTATTGCGCACAAGTTCGTTAACCGATCAATTGTACATTAAGGCAAAACGAATTCGAAGCATAGAAGAAAAAGGGAGCAGTAGAGTAGATGAAGGCATTCAGCCTGAATTTGTTGGAATTGTAAATTATTCGGTAATGGCCTTGGTTCAATTGGAGTTGGGCTACAGCGAAGACACGGAATTAGATCCTACCGTGGCGAAAGGTTTGTATGAAAAATACATTGTGACAGCCAAAAGC
The DNA here is from genome assembly GCA_905479325.1 of uncultured Flavobacteriales bacterium. GTDB lineage: Bacteria > Bacteroidota > Bacteroidia > Flavobacteriales_E > Vicingaceae > NORP294. The sequence continues at coordinate 22,736 of CAJQLW010000006.1, read as the reverse complement.
CTGATGGAAAATAAAAATCACGATTACGATGAGGCTTGGCGAGAAATGAGGATTTCTTCCTTAACCGATTTGATTCTTCAAAAAATTCTGAGAATAAAACAAATAGAAGACAACAAAGGAAAAACACTGATTTCTGAAGGCATTGACGCCAATTATTTAGACATGGTGAATTATTCCATTTTTGCGCTCATAAAAATGGAAGAGGAAAACGATTAGCGTTAATAGCTGTTAATTGACTAATTATTGAAATTTCCTTCTCTATTTTTGAAAACTTAAACACATAACTTTATGAAGTATCTAGTAACTTTTGCACGAATAATTGTAGGTAATTTATTTATTTTTAGTGGTGTAGTTAAAGCTAACGATCCGCTAGGGTTTTCTTACAAACTCGAAGAATACTTTGTAGAGTTTGGTATGAATTGGGAATGGCTTCATTCTATTTTGGTGCCTTTGGCAGCTGCGTTGTGCATTGCCGAAATTATTATGGGAGTTGCTGTTTTGGTTGGCTGGCGCACGAAGGAAATTTCGTGGTCCTTGTTATTAATGATTGGCTTTTTTACCATTCTAACCGGAGCTTCTGCCATTTTTGAAATTGTACGTTCGTGTGGTTGCTTTGGCGATGCTATTCCATTAACGCCTTGGCAGTCGTTTTACAAAGATTTAGTGCTGATGGTGCTCATCCTCATTATTTTTATGAGGCGAAATGTGATTAAACCGTGGGAAAACAACACCCATTTACTTGGAATTTATATTGTTTCAAGTGCTATTCTTTTTGCCCTTGGATTGATGTTAGAATGGAGAATGGCAGCAGAAGTTTTAGTGTTCTTATGGATTGCCATTATTGTGAAGTACGTTTCTCAGAAACCTGACTTGGCGGCGAATGTGGCCATAGGCTTGTCGTTAATTTACAGTTTGTACCTTACCATAGGTTCTACCACAGATTTACCGTTTAAAGATTTTAGACCTTATGCTGTTGGAAAAAACTTGCCAGAGCAAATGGTTCTGCCAGAAGGTGCAGTGCCACCGATTTATGAGAATATTTTGGTGTACAAAAACAAAGTTACCGGCGAAACCAAAGAGTTTACCAACGCTACCTTCAACGATTCTAAAATTTGGGAAGATAAGGATTGGGAATGGTTAAGTACTGAAAGTGAAATGGTACAAGAAGGCGATGTGGCAAAAATTACAGACTTGTCCATTTTAAGCCATGAAGGAGATGACATTACCGATTTGGTTTTGGCAGAGCCTCAAGTTTTGTGGATTGTTTGCTACGATTTAAATTTGACGGATACAGAAAACATCAATCGCATTAACGAGCTTTCCAAACAAGCGCAGGCGAAGGGGGTTAAGGTATATGCTTTATCTTCAGCAGGAGAAGAGTTGAAAAATAGTTTTATTAAGGAACACAATTTGAATTTCGACTTTTATGTAACAGATGGCATTGTGCTGAAAACAATGGTACGCTCAAATCCGGGAATTATGTACTTGGAAAATGGAACCGTTCTCGGCAAATGGCATCATGCCGATGTTCCAAGTATTGAAGAATTGCACTAAACGTTACTTGTGGTTGCATTTATTATTCGAAGATTAATTTATGGCTTTTTCGTCCTTTTTGGGGTGTTAACGCTTGTGTTTTTTATCTTCAACATTTTACCTGGCGACCCTGCAAGAATGATGCTTGGGCAACGAGCCGACCAAGAGGCAATTGATGAAATTAACAGGGAACTAGGGCTCGATAAAAGTTTATTGTACCAATATTCTCTTTATTTAAATGATTTATCGCCAATTTCCTATCATTCAACCAATCCTGATGACGGTAGCTTTTATGAAAAAGAGAAGTTTGGCGGACAAATCATGGTGGCAGCAGAAAATTTTCAAGTAGTGCTCAAAGCTCCTTATTTGAGAAAATCTTATCAGTCAAAAAAGAAGGTTTCGTCCATATTGTTTGAGAGTCTACCAGAAACAGCCGTTTTAGCATTAGCCTCTATCTTATTTGCAAGTGCACTGGGCATTTTGCTGGGCGTACTGTCTGCTTTGTACAGAGATTCTTGGGTAGATAAAATGTTGCTTTTATTGGCCACTTCGGGCATGGCATTGCCCTCTTTCTTTGTAGGTGTTTTATTTGCTTGGCTGTTTGGTTATGTGCTTTCCGATTGGACGGGCCTCAACATGTCGGGAAGTTTGTACGAGGTGGATGATTTAGGAAGAGGCGAGTACATTCAGTGGTCTAATTTAGTATTGCCTGCGTTTACCTTGGGCATTCGTCCTCTGTCAGTTGTACTTCAGTTAAGCAGAAATTCGATGCTAGAAGTATTGTCTATGGATTACGTACGAACGGCGAGAGCTAAAGGGTTAACTTCTAGAGCTACCCTTTTTACACATGCTTTAAAAAATGCAATGAATCCTGTAGTTACTGCCATTTCAGGAATGTTTGCTAGCCTTATGGCAGGTGCAGTTTTTGTTGAAATTATATTTTCTTGGAAGGGCATTGGATGGGAAATTGTAAACGCATTAGAGAAGTACGACTTGCCAATAGTAATGGGAGCTGTTTTAATAATTGCGGTTATCTTTGTCGTCATTAATATTTTAGTAGACATTCTTTACGGCGTTCTTGACCCTAGAGTAAGAGTATAACCAAATCATTATGAGAAAGAAAATTGTAGCAGGAAACTGGAAGATGAATAAAAACTTCCTAGAAGGAATTGACTTAGCAAAAGAGTTAGTTGAAAAGCATCAACCTTCTGAATCGAATAAGCAGCTCGTTGTTTGTCCTCCATTTATTCATACAGCGGCCTTGTCGGAGTTGTTTTCGGCAACCTCCATTGAGCTAGGAGCTCAAAATTGCCATACTTCTGATAAGGGAGCGTACACAGGAGAAATTTCTGCAGGCATGCTAAAATCGTTAAATGCAAAATACTGTTTAGTGGGCCATTCTGAAAGAAGAGCGAACTTTTTTGAAGACAACCAAGAATTGTTTCAAAAGTGCAAACAGCTGTTGGCAAATGATATTCGACCGATATTTTGTTGTGGCGAAATGCTAGAAGACAGAAGAGAAGGAGCTTATTTTGATGTAATAGAAGATCAATTGGAAGTGCTTTGGAAACTTTCTAAAACTGATTTTCAAAAAGTAGTAATTGCCTACGAACCCATTTGGGCTATTGGCACAGGGGAAACGGCAACAGCCGCTCAAGCACAAGAGGTACATGCCTTTATTCGTTCTCAAGTAGCTAAAAAAATGGATGTAACGATTGCTGAAAACACAAGTATATTATACGGCGGAAGTTGCAAAGCTTCAAACGCAATAGAGCTTTTTTCGAAGCCAGATGTTGACGGTGGTTTAATTGGCGGAGCTGCTTTACAAGCCGATGAAATTTTAGCCATTTATAACGCACTTTAAAAATGGATTACATAGAAGTTAGCCTGAAGCTTAACCCATTTCGACCCTTTAATGAAATCCTTGTTGCGCAGCTTGGTGAGTTGCCTTTTGACAGTTTTTTAGAAGAGGAAGATGATTCGCTTGTAAAGGCTTATATATTGGAAGATGATTTTGTTGAAGCCGATTTGCTTGCCGCCTTTGCACCTTTTGAAGGCATGGTAGAAATTGAACATTCCGTTCAAAAAATTGAGAAAGTTAATTGGAATCAAAAGTGGGAAGAAAACTTCGACGCTGTGGAAGTTGGAAATTTCTGTTACGTTAGAGCGCCTTTTCATGTTGAAAAGCCAACTTTTTTACATGAAATTGTAATTGAGCCTAAAATGTCATTTGGCACTGGTCATCATCAAACTACGCAGATGATGATTGAGTTGATGGAAAAGATCGACTTTAAAGGGAAAACGGTATTGGACATGGGAAGTGGCACTGGAATATTGGCCATATTGGCCAAAAAAATGGGCGCTGCCGAGGTAGAAGCCATTGATATAGAAGAGTGGTCGTATGAAAACATGAAGGAGAATTTTGAGCGAAATAACGTTCAAGTTTCAGCTTACCACGGAGGTGAAGAAGTGATTGGTACTATTGGCAAGCAGTACGATGTGATCATTGCCAACATCAATAAAAACATTCTGTTAAGTCAGTTTGAAACGTATAACCGCCACTTGAACAACAAAGGCTTTCTTTTACTAAGCGGTTTTTATGTAACAGATGCTGCTGATGTAGTAGCTGCAGAGCATTTAAATACTTTTGAAACAAAGGCGCAGATTGATAAAGAAACGTGGTGTGGGTTAAAGCTACAAAAGCATGGCTAAAATTAAACAAGACGGATTAAAGTCTCGTTTCATTCTTTTCTTAGACGACCTAAAAGGCTTAACGTGGAAGAAATGGTTAGCCATTATTTTTGTTTTGATATTGCTCAGCGTAAAGCTGCATAAATTGATAACTACAGGTTCATTATAATAAAAAAGGAGTGCAATTAGCACTCCTTTTCTTTTTACTCTTCATCCTCTTCGTATTCTTCTTCTTCGCTTTGCTCTTGGGTAAATTTAACTAGTTTACCTGCAGTATCAAGCGCAATGTTGGTGGTTTCTCCATCTTCGTTAATAACGTTGATGCTGTAATATTTTAATGCTTGCGTTTCAACAAATTCAGCTGATTCAAAAGAGTCTTTACCAAATTTTGAAGTAACGTATGATTTCACAGCTTGAGGTAGACTTTCTTCATCTACTTGACTACTAGTCTGAATCCATTTTCCGGATTTATCAAAACTTGCTGCCTTATAGGTATCTGATATCACAAATTCTGAAACATAGCTGTTGGTGTAAGTGGTCCATTCAGCATCTGAAGCAGTGGGGTACAATTTTTTAAAGGCCGTTTCTATACTTTTTGGAACAGTTTGGCCAATAGCGCTTAAGCTGAAGAGTAGAGAGGTTATGAGGACTATTTTTTTCATGTTAATTAGTTTAAGTATTTATTGTGACGAAGAACAGTAAAAAGGTCACAGCTAGTAAAAAAAGAATAGATTTGATGCTTCCAATAAAATGAAAAAATTGACATCATTATCTACTTTTACTGATGAGCAATTGATTGAATTCTATCACAATGATTCTAATCAAGCTGCAATACAAGAACTATGTAGCCGCTACGAAAATAAAATCTTCTCCAAGTGTTATTCCATGACGAAGAGTAGAGAAGTTGCCGAAGATTTAAGGCAAGATGTCATGATCAAAATAATAGATAAATTATCTCAATTTAAAGGTTTGTCTTCTTTTAGTACATGGGTTTATTCAATTACGCACAACCATTGCATTGAACATTTAAGAAAGTACAAACGAATTCGATTTGACGACCTTAAAGATTTATTAGACATACCAGAAGAGGTGGCAGATGAGGAAGTACAAGAGGTTTTTCAACTTCGATTAGATCGAATTAATTTTTTGCTTGAATTGCTAAAGCCTGAAGATAAAGCGATTTTACTGATGAAATACCAAGAAGGGTTTGATTTAAAGCGAATTATGGAGGTAAGTGAAATAGCGGGTTTAAGTGCGGCTAATATGAGGTTAAACAGAGCAAAGAATCGATTAGTTGCACTTTACAATAAATTCTTGTTGGAAAGTTGAATCTGTTTATTCTTTGAAAAGCTTGATCACAGGTATGTGACTAATTTGAAGGTTTACGTCACAACGTAAAATAACAAGGTCATTAAACAAGCTTTTAATGTTCGATTGGTGCTATTGATAATCCTTTTCTTATTTGTCTCACTATGGGCATTGTTTTTAAAGCTTGTAGTTTCTGGCTTAAAATAAGCACAATAAAATGATACATCCGAATACGGAATTAAAAATGGTTAGCCCTGAAATGGGCATAGGTGTTTTTGCAACAAAGTTTATTCCGAAAGGAACAATTACTTGGGTGCAAGATGAATTGGATATTATCCTTCAGCCTGAAAAGGTAAAGACTTTATCTGAAGAGTATCAAGCAACAATTGAAAAGTCTGCCTTTAGAAATAGGGCGGGAGAATTGGTGTTGTGTTGGGACAATAGCCGATTTGTAAACCACAGTTTTAAATCGAACTGTTTAACAACTCCTTATAATTTTGAGATTGCAATTAGAGACATTCATCCGGGAGAAGAGTTGACAGACGACTATGGATACCTGAATATTTCAGAACCATTTGAAGCCTTTCAAGAAGATTCTGAACGAACTGTTGTTTATCCAGATGATTTATTGCGATACCACGAATTATGGGATCAACAGATTGATGAAGCCATTCAATTTATACATAAAGTTCCTCAAGAGTTAATCAATTTAGTTCACGAAGATTATAAACTAATCATTGATATGAATTTAAAAGGAGAGCGAAAACTCGACTCAATTTTGACTTGCTATTACTCAGAAGCAGTTTAAGTGCGTTTCTAATTTTGTTTTTGTTAAATCTGCCATGGTAACATGGCAGATTTTTTTGTTTCAACAATTCATTGATAAATGCGTGGTTCTCTTTGCGGAATGCATTTTGCAGACGTTGTTTAAATTACTTACTTTACCTCCAAATCACCATACATGAACAGATTGTTTAATACCTTCTTTAAAACGGTGCTAATTGTACTGTTTATCATTACTTCAAAAAGTTTATCCGCTCAAACACCCGATAAATTTTCTTCAGATTCAATTGCTTTTTTCAAAGAGATGGATAACTATTTATCCAATGCAAGAAAAGAGGGTAAAGGATTTATGAAGCAATTTGAAGATGTATGGTACGGTGGTTATTTTTCTGAAAAGCAACGAGAGGGTGTTTACGCCATTTCAAACATTATGCTCAAAAAGAAACTGCGGGCATTTCCTGATTTTAGGAATTATTTATATACCGTAGGCAGTTTTGTTGTAGATTCAACCCAAACCGATGAAAGTTTTGCATTTTGGCAGAGCATTCTACTCGAGTTGTTGGAAGAACGGAAAACAAGAAACTTTACCCAATATTTAGAATTTTGTAACGGGCTTTTTCGTGAAAATGTAATGTATAGCTCTGCAAGTACCATTTGGTCTGCCAATACAAGTAACTATTCATTCGCCTACGATAGTTTGCCCAAAATTACCTTCAATGAACTTGATCTCATTTGCTTTGCAAAGCGAGATTCAATGATTATATACAATACCAAAGGAGCCTATTATCCAACTACTAAAACTTGGGTAGGTTCCGGTGGTAAAGTACTTTGGAAGAGAGCCGGTTTTGAAGCAAAAGATGTGTATGCAGATATAAGAAATTACCAAGTGGACTTTAAGGTTTCTACTTACGAAGCAGATTCTGTTACATTTTACAATTCTTTTTACTTTGATGCGCCACTGGCAGGGAAAGTAACGGATAAGATTTTAGCTAATATGACAGAGGATAGGGCATCTTATCCTAGGTTTGACTCCTATGATAAGAGGATACAAATTCAAAACTTAGCCCCGGGTGTGAATTTTGATGGTGGAGTTTCCATGGTAGGTTCTAAACTGCTGGGTAAAGGAGACGATGTGCAAGAAGCTCAAGTAGAATTTATTCGAAATGACACGTTATTTATGCGTGTATTTTCAGAAAACTTCTCAATTCGTTCAGATAGAATTACTTCTAACAAAGCAGGAGTGAGTATCTACTTGCATCAAGACTCTATTTATCACCCTGGCTTAGACTTTAAGTACCTTTTTGAAGACAAGACTGTGACCTTATACAAAAACGATGAGGGAGTTGCCAAAACACCTTATTACAATAGCTTCCATGATATAGATATGGAGTTTGAGGTGTTGAACTGGAAGACAGACGAACCGATTTTGGAATTTACCAAGTTGATTGGAAGTACTAAAACGGATGCACGATTTACTTCTGCTAATTATTTTAAACGGGAATTATTCGAAAAGCTAGGAGGGTCCGGGAATAATAATCCTCTCGATATTCTGTACATGCAATCGGACAACGGACAGTCAAGGGTGATTTCGTTTATGGATTTTGCAAGAAATGTAAATCTAGATCCTCGAGACGTACAAAACTTAGTCATTCAATATTCAAATTGGGGTCTGCTTGGGTTTGATTTTGATGCTGATAAGCTTTTTGTTAAAGACAAGCTTGTTGAATACGTTTTGGCTAACAGAAAGAAAGTGGATTATGATGCAATTAATATCAACTCAAGAGTAGAAGGAGATAAAAATGCAAAGTTGAACTTGTTAAATTTCGATTTAACCGTTTACGGTGTTCCTGGGGTAGTGTTAAGTGATTCTCAAAAAGTGGTGGTAGTGCCTGCAAACGGCATTATTAAAATGAAACGCAATCGATATTTTGAGTTTGCAGGATTGGTGAAAGCAGGTCGGTTTGATTTTTACGGAAAAGAGTTCTCTTTTGACTATGAGAACTTTAAAATTAACTTAACCAACGTTGATTCACTTCGATTAAAGGCTGAAAGTACGGAACTAGATGTATACGGAAATCCGGTTATAAAGCCTGTAAAAACGGTAATTGAAGGGGTAAACGGAGATTTGTTAATTGACAATTTTGGAAACAAGTCGGGGAATAAAAAATTTCCTGGCTACCCAATTTTTAATTCTAAAGACAAGTCGTATGCCTATTATGATAAAGGAAATGCGCTGGGAGGTATTTACGATCGAAGTAAGTTTTATTTTGAACTAGAGCCTTTTACGATTGATAGTTTAAATAGCTTTAGTAACGATCAGCTTACTTTTAATGGAACGTTTGCATCATCAGATATCTTTCCAGAATTTAAAGAGCAGTTAACGTTACAGGAAGATTTTTCTTTGGGTTTTATTCGCCCAACGCCTCCAGACGGAATGGCCATGTATAAAAACAAGGGAACATTTTACAACGACATTAAATTGAGTAACCAAGGTTTGAGAGGTGACGGTAAACTGGAATATATAACTTCAACAACTTATTCTGATGACTTTGTTTTTTACCCTGATTCTATGCGAACTAACGCTAGTGAATACTTTGTAGACAAACAGAAGAGCGGAGTCCAATATCCTCCTGCAAAAGTTCAGAAAACTGACATGCGCTGGCTGCCTAAAAAAGATGTGATGTTTGCCACTACAACTGAAACACCAATGGTGCTATGGGATGAAAGAGATAACTTTGATGGCACCACGGCATACGGAATTGATGAAATGAGTGCGACAGGAATTTATCATTTTGAAAGAGCAGACTTATTTTCAAATCAAATGGTGTTTAAATACAATACGTTTGATGCTGATACATCTGATTTTGAACTTAAAAATGAGGATGAAAATTCTGGAGAGTTCGCATTGCAAACTAAAAATGTGAAAGCGCACGTTGATTACACAAAACGATTCGCAAGTTTTAAAGCAAACGGCAAAAAGGAACCCATCTTCTTCCCTGTTAACAAGTACTTGTGTTATATGGATGAGTTCAAATGGTACATGGATAATGGAATCATAGAATTGACAAGCTCAAGCTCTCAAGAGGTGGCGGCTGATGTGAAGCTAGAGGGGTCAAAATTTATTTCTACTCATTCTAATCAAGATAGCTTGTTCTTTTTCTCTCCAGTTGCTCAATACGATTCTAGAAGGTATGTGATTTCAGCAGAGAAAGTTGCGTACATTAATTCAGCAGATGCAAGAATTTACCCAGATAGTGGAGAGGTGGTGCTTCGACGAGATGCAAGAATGGATCCGCTGAAAAACTCTAGAATTGTCACCAACAGTATTACTGAATTTCATGAGGTATATGAGGCCAATACACAAATTAAAGGTCGTAAAGACTATACTTCAAGCGGAAAAATTGATTACATAGATGAAACTGGTTTAGTTCAAACTATTTACTTATATAACATTATGGTTGACGAAGCCGGTCAAACAATAGGTAAGGGTAAAATTGCTGATACAGCAAACTTTGCATTAAGCCCATTTTTTGCATTTGATGGAGGTGTGAAACTTTTTGGAAGTAAGCAATTTTTAGTTTTTGATGGAGTAGCACAAATAAATCATGAATGTGCTTCTTTGGAAAAGCGATGGATTGACTTTGAATCTGAAATTGATCCTAATAATATTTTCATTCCAATCGACTCAAAATTAAGGGATTCTACAGGATCTTTTATTGCCACCGGCGTTAATTTAAATGTAGATTCCATATTCTTGTATCCGGGCTTTTTAACGAAAAGAGAAAATTATTCTGACATTCAAGTGATAGAGGCGTTAGGCTATTTGCATTATCACAAAGAGAGTAAGGAATACAGAATTGGGCAAAAAGATAAAATCGCTGAGCAAAGTTTAGCAGGGAACTACATCAGCTTAAGTACTGAAGCATGTAAAGTGTATGCTGAGGGTAAGGTAGATATAGGCGCTAGGACAGGAAATTTAACCTTTGACGGTGCAGGTAATATTAATTATACCCTAGACGATAATGCTGCAGTTGTAGATATGGTAATGGTGGTTGACTTCTTTTTTAACGATAACTTGATGAAGAAATTAGCCGAAAACATCAATGAGAATATCAACCTAACTCCTGTAGATTTTAGTAAATCTACTTACACAAAAGGTGTAAAAGAGATTGTCGGTACCGAACGAGCTGACGAGATTACTTCGCAGTTGACCTTAAATGGAAAGATTAAAAAGTTGCCTGAAGAGTTGAACAAGCGACTCGTGTTTAGTGAGTTGAAATTTAAATGGATAGAAGAAGAAAATATGTTTAAATCTTTCGGGCCAATGGGGTTAAGTAATTCTGGTAAATTTGAGATTAACAAATATGTGAACGGAGGGATAACAATCACTAAAAAACGAAGTGGCGATATCGTAAACATGTATTTAGAGGTAGATGCGAATACTTGGTATTATTTTTCTTACCGAAGAAATTTGATGAAAGTAATTTCAAGCAATCAAGATTTTAACACTCAGATTAAAGAAATGAAACGAGATGATCGAAAGTATGACGCTAAAAAAGGCGAGCAAGCTTTCACGTTTATGTTTGGGTTAGAAAAAGAAGTGCGCGACTTTAAAAGAGACTTTGATAGCGATTTATAAACAGTACTGTTGTACACAAAATGGTGTTAATCATTTCAATTGAAAAGCCTTTAATAGCTCAATGAACTTGCAATCTTTGTGAATTAACGAACTTTGAAAAAAAAATAGATGAAAAAGAATTTATTCTTTGGTCTCACAATTATAATAGTGTTAGTTATAAGTGTTGGTGCTCAGGGGAGTACTGGTTCAGAAGGTGAGCTAAAAGCCAAGGCGAACGAGCTTTTTGAAGCACAAGATTATAAAGAAGCGAAGCTGATGTACGCTCAGTTATTGAGTTTGTACCCTAAAGATCCAACCTATAATTACAGATTTGGTGCGTGTGTTTTACAAACAGAGGCAGACAAAACCAAACCTTTGAAGTATTTAAACTTCGCCGCATCTAAAGCCAATGTTGACCCATTGGCTTATTTTTATTTAGGAAGGGCTCACCACTTAAATTATGAATTTGCCTTGGCAGTAAAGCAATACAGTAAGTTTAAAAACAAGGCAAGTAGCGATCAGAGGGTTAAATATGATGTTGACCGTCAGATAGAAATGTGTAAAAATGGGAACTCGCTTTTAGCAAAATTAAATGAGGTTCAAGTACTAGAAAGACAAAGCATTGCCGAAAAAGATTTTTATAGAATTTACGATGAAGATGCCATTGGAGGAAATATAATAGTTACACCAGAGCAATTTAAGAGCAAGTATGATAAGAAGATGGATGAAAATTCGATCATCTTTCTTGCAACAGATGCTAAAGAAGTGTATTACTCTTCTTACGGAAAGAAAGGGGATAACGGAAAAGACATTTACAAGGCCATCAAACTAGGAAATGGAGAATGGAGTGAAGGGGTTAGTCTTGGAAACTCTATTAATACGAAGTATGATGAAGATTATGCGTACATCAAACCTGATGGAAGAACTTTATATTTTGCCTCAAAGGGACACACCAGCATGGGTGGATACGACGTTTTTAGGAGTGTTTTAGATGAAGCAACAGGGCAATGGACAGAGCCTGAAAATCTGGATTTTGCATTCAATTCAGCGGATGACGATTTTATGTTTGTAACTGACCAAGCTGAAATAACAGCATATTTTGCTTCCAATAGAACCAATGAGTTTGGTGAAGTTACCGTTTATAAAGTTCTAACAGAACGCGCTCCTGCTCAATTATCAGTCATTTCTGGAACGTTTGTGGTGGAGAGTAACCCAGATCAGAAAAAGGCAAAAATTACTGTAATTGATAAATCAACACAAGAAACAATTGGTGTTTACGAAACGGACGACAATGGAAATTATTCCATAGAAATTGGTAAAAACGGCGGAGAATACCAGTTTAACATTGAAACGAATGAAGTGGATCCAATTCATACAGGAGTTGTGTCTATTCCAAAACAAGACGAGTTTGAGGTACTTGGACAGGAGCTGAGACTCTTTGGGCCAGGAGATGCGCAGCAACTACTAATAAAGAATATTTTTGATGGCACTGCAGCAAATAATTTAGCAGCCACAAACGGACCAAGTATTTCTTCAGAGTTGATTAAGCTAAAAGCAAATCTTGAAGTTAACTACAATGCAAATGACTTAGCTGCTCTTCAACAAAAGAGAGTTGAACAAGAGAAGGAGATAAATGCCGATAACACACCTGCCGGAACACAAGAACGCGATGAGCCAATAACTAATATTGAGGAAATTGCAGATACTGAAGATTCGAACACAGCTGTTGCTTCTGTTGATGTAGCTGAAAATCAAAAAGAAATAACCGAGAAGGAGACTGAATCATCAAATAACCCTACTTCCTCAAACCAAGCACTTACGGCTGATCAAATTGAAGAAGAAGTAAGAAGTATTTCTGCTGAGAAAAACCAAGCGGTAGATGATAAGCAAAAAGCTATTGGTATTCAATATTCTACGGCGGTTAAGTTAGAGCAAGAGGCAACAGCATTGTTTGCGAAGGCAGGTGAAATGGAAAGCTCAGGTTCAGATAAAAATGAGATAGATGGAATACGGAAAGAAGCAGGAGTTAAGGCATTTCGAGCTTCTGTTGCTGCTCAATTGGCGCAAGATTTAGAAGCATCAATTAACGACGATTTAAAAAGCTTAGAAGTAATTGAAACTACTGAGATGTCTATCAATTCTGCAGTGGAAGCGAATGAACTTCAAAATGCTGCTAATATGCTGAATGAATTAAAGTCAACCAACACCGAAACCAATACAGTTGAAGATGTCATAAAATCATCACTTTCAAGCATAGAAGAACGAAATTCATTAGCAGATAAAAAGATATCTGATTTCTCAGCTAAATCAAAGTCATTTGCAGAGGAGAAGAATTCATTGCAAAATCAACTAGCAACACTTTCGGAAGAGGTTGCTAAGGCAAGTGGTAAAAAGAAAGAAGAATTAATAAAAAGTGAAGAGGCTACTGCCTTGGATTTAAAAGATATTGAATATCAATTTGGTATTTTAAATCAAAACTTACTAGAAGCGAAGTTGACAAAAAAATCTCTTTCAACTGAAAAGGAAGAAGTACTTGCAGCCTCAAACCGATTTAAGTTAGGTTCAAGTGAAGTAACTCAAGTAACGGAAGAAGAGAAAAACCAACTTTTTGACCAACTGAAAAAAATAAGAGATGAAAACAGGTTGGCATACGCTCCCGGGAATGAATTATACCAATCTGCTGACGATGTCATTCTCGCGGAAGAAGTTTCTTCTATCAATACAGTAGATTCAAACGCGCCGAACGAAATTGAAACGATTCCATCACAAAACCTACAAGCAGAAGATTCAAATGAGGAATTAGATGGCGAGAATACGAATTTATTTGAAAATCAAACTGTAAGTTCAATTAATTCAACTTATTCAGGAAAAATAAATAGTGCTGAAGCGGTTGAAGATGAAGAATTAAGATTGGCAAACAAAATCCAAGTGTATGAGAATTGGCTTGCAGACTTGAAAGGTAAAAAAGCAGAGGTATCAAGCGCGTTTGATGCTGAAATAAAAGAAGAAGAACGCTCAGTGTTGCAGACTGAATTGTCAGAGTTAACTACAAACATTAGAACGCAACAGCAAGCAAAACGAGATGCAGAACTTGAGTTGGCTCAACTTGCTTCAGGAGAGTTTGTTGCCGATAATTCAGCCATTCAAAATTCTAATGATATTACGGAAACGAGTATTGTAAAAGATGAATTTACAAGCTTAGATTTCAATCAAAAATTACAACCGACTAGTGCAGAATCTGCTACGCAATTAATTGAAGCGAAGAAGTCACTTTTTGAAGCAGGGGAGTTATCTAGTCAGCAACAAGTAGCACAAGAGTCTGCTTATTCGCTACCAACTGCAGAAGAACGAACCGCAGCTTTTGCTAAGGCGAACCGACTTAAAAAAGAGTCTGAAGCGAAGCAAATTGAGGCGGCTGAAAAATTCGCTCTTTTCAACCTGAAAGAATATCAATTGAACAAAGCAAAAATTGACAAAGCCAATGAGCTTGATGAAAGGTATACAACGGAGAGCAGAGACTTAGCTTTGTTATTGGCAGAGGAAGCAAATGACTTTTTTACCGAAGCAGCTATTCTACGTTCTGAAATTGAAGAAGGTGATCGACTTTCTCAAAAAGAAGTGAACCTCCAAAAAGCTTATGATTACGAAGTCTTGGCACTCCAAAAACAAAAGGAAGCATTAGAAAAGTTGGGCATGGTGCTGAGCGAAGTTTTAAGCGCTAAGACAGGTGATTCTGCTCCAAAGAAGGTCGCTAAACCATTTGTACAAGTGATTGAAGACGAAGAGATTCTTGCCATTGTTGAAGCGCCAAAAGCAAAAGCTCAGGCTGAATTAAAAAGTGCAGAAGTAGTGACGCTTGAAGACTCAATTGCAAAACTACAAGCAGTTGTTGATGGTATGTCAGATGGAGCGGCGAAAGACAGTGTTCAAAATAGAGTAAAAGATTTAAGTGCAGAGAGAGAGCAGAAACTTCAACAAGCTGCTCTTTACTATGAAAGAGAAAGACAAATCAATGAAGGATTGGTTGGAGTTGTACCTTCAAATGCGAATGCAGAAAATTTGGTGTTAGCCCCATCAAAACCCGCTCTTGAAGTTATTTTGGATACGGTAGATATTAATGGCGAAAGACAGCAGTTGGTGTTACAAGCATCCAGTTTCAAAGAATTTGCTAACAATAGACAATCTTTGGTTAGTCAAACAAAAGCAGCTGAGGTAGCTTACCAAGAAGCATTGGCATTGGCCAATGAAAACAAAAGACTACAAAAACAAGCCATTGTTGAGTCAAACATGGCGAAAGCTGTTAAAAATGAAGACGAAAAACAACGTTTAATTAAGTCTGCTGAGGTTATTGAAAGTAAAATCAAGTCAAACGAAACAAAAATTGAAGACTTAAATAAAGCCACTAAGGTTAAAAACATTTTAATTCAAAGCTTAACCGAAAAGGACAAGGCATACTTGGCTCAACTGAACGAAGCCGAGAAGAAAGAATACATTTATTTATCAAATGAATTTGTTCCGGAGATTCAAGAGGTTGCTGCGATTCAAACACCGGCGGCAACGACTCCTTCTTCTGAAGAGTCTGGCACAATTGCAAGTGAAGAAACAGCTCAAGACTCTCGTGATTTAAGTCCTATTGAAGCAAATAATACGTTGGAATTACCTGCCGGTATTGAAGTTGATGAGACTGCAGATGTTACCATTGATGAAAATTCTGTTGAACCAACAACTGTTGCTCAACCGGCGGTAAAGCAAGTTGAAGAAACTCAAGCAGAGCCGACAGCCGCAATTGCTAAATTAAATACTCCTGTAGTTAAGAGAGAAACTTCAGCATCTATTGTAAAAATTGAGAACATAGATCTTGTTCCAAGAGAAGTGAAGCAGGCCATTTTTGTAACGCTGAACAGAAACGAATCAGCGTATAATGAGAGTAAACCAATTCCAACAAAAGCAAATATGCCACAAGGTGTTGTATATAAAGTTCAAGTTGGAGCGTTTAGAAAGGAAATTCCTGCGAGTACATTTAAAGGATTTGCACCATTAATGGCTGAACCATCTGGTACAGGAATTACGAGGTATACTGCAGGTCTTTTTGCCGATGAAAATACAGCGCTTGCTGCTCGAGATGAAATACGAAAAATTGGCTATCCGGATGCCTTTGTAGTAGCATTTTTGAACGGTGAAAGAATTAGTGTGAGTAAAGCAAGAACTTCGGGTGGGGCTGTTACTTCACCTAACTCATCAACATCTTTCCCTAAGATAAATGGAGGCAATTCTGGTTCTTCCACAAGTGGAACTTCAGTTGTTGCATCTTCTGCGCAAGTTACCCAAGTTCCGGGAGGTAGTAAAGAGGCGTTACCTGCTGAGTTTAATTCAGAGCAAACGGAGGAAGTAGTGAATACAGAAACTGTAAAAGGGGTTTATTATACCATTCAAATTGGAGTATTCTCAACACCTGTTAAAAAGGGAGTATTTGATTACGAAGGATTGAACGTAGTAGCCTTGCCAAATGGATTGTACAGATATCATGCGGGAATGTTTAACAGCTTATTTGATGCTGCCGACCTTAAAAATGAAATAACAGCAACTATAAAAGATGCCTTTATTACCGCTTATTACAATGGTAAAAGAATATCTCTTTCTGAGGCATCTAAATTGCAAAACAAATAAAGTATGTCAACAAAAGAATTAGAACAAGTAGAGTTGAAAGAGCAAGTAGTTCGACAGCGAGAACTAATTTTGCACAACGATGATTTTAACACATTTGAACACGTGATTAATTGTTTAGTATCAATTTGTGATCATAGCGAGCTTCAAGCAGAGCAATGCGCCTACATTGTGCATCACAACGGGAAATGCACGGTAAAGGCTGGAGTAATAGAAAAGCTTGAGCCAATGTATATGGCACTTAAATTACAACAACTAAACGCAGAAATTAAATAAGATGAAAAAGGGATTGATAGCACTAGCGGTGCTTGCATTATTTGCACAATGTGCAGCTGTGCCAATTACAGGAAGAAAGCAATTGAAAATGGTAAATGTAAAGCAATTGCAAACCATGAGCTTTACCCAATATTCAGACGTTAAGTCTACAGCTAAACTCTTGCCAGACTCTGACCCAAGAACAGCTTTGGTCAAAAAGGTTGGTGCTAACATTTCTTCTGCTGTGAACAGGTACTTAACTAACAATGGTTATAAGGACCGACTTAGTGAATTTGAATAGGAGTTTAATTTAGCTGAAGAAAATACAGTAAATGCTTGGTGCATGCCGGGAGGAAAGGTTATGTTTTACACAGGAATTCTTTCAATTTGCCAAGATGAGGCAGGAATTGCGGTTGTTATGGGACACGAGGTAGCACATGCAATAGCACGCCATGGAAATGAAAGAATGAGTCAAGGAATGTTAGCTCAAGGAATTGGTACTTTGGGGCAGGTAGGCACAAGTGGTGCCTCTCCACAAGTTCAGGCTATATTTAATCAGTCTTTTGGTATCGGCTCACAATTAGGATTGTTGAAGTTTTCTAGAAATAATGAATCGGAGGCTGATAAATTGGGATTAGTATTTATGACCATGGCAGGTTATGATCCTGCTACCGCAGCAGATTTTTGGAAAAGAATGGCAGCAAACAAAGGAGAAGGTTAAGCTCCACCAGAGTTTATGAGTACTCACCCAAGTGATGAAAGAAGAATTACTGACATACTAGAATACTTACCAGAAGCGAGAAAATGGGAAAATAAATAGACGATATAAATCGCCTTAAATAAAAATCCAATTGCACATCTGCAATCGGATTTTTTTGTTTGATGTTTATTTTAATTTGGTGAACTGTCCTTTCTTTTTCATATCCATCAATCCGCAATCATCGCATTTGTGAGATTTGGTTTGCAAGTAAAAGTAACGCACCAAATACGCAACCGTTAAAATCAGTAATACAAATACAATTATTTCTTGCCAGTTCATCTGTTAATAAGTCCATTATTAGAATGTTTAAAGTTAATGAAAATCAAATAAATTTGTTCCTATTGTTACGTTAAGAAGATACTAGAAAGGATGAGATTTGATCGAAAAGCATACACTGATAAACAATTAGTTGACTTATATTCTGCATTGTTAAAACCTCGGATGATTGAGGAAAAAATGTTGATTTTGCTTCGGCAGGGGAAAATATCGAAGTGGTTTTCGGGGATTGGGCAAGAAGCCATTTCTGTTGGAGCTACTGAGGCAGCCGCTAACGACGAGTATATGTTACCAATGCACAGAAATCTTGGCGTATTTACAAGTAGAGGAATAGAATTGAACCGACTATTTGCGCAATTTCAAGGAAAAGCTTCAGGTTTTACCAAGGGAAGAGATAGATCGTTCCATTTTGGATCAAACGAACATCACATTGTGGGCATGATTTCTCATTTAGGGTCGCAATTGGGAGTAGCTGATGGGATTGCATTGGCCAATCAACTAAAAGAAAATAAAAAAGTAACCATAGCCTTTACAGGAGACGGCGCAACAAGTCAGGGAGATTTTCATGAAAGTTTAAACGTTGCGGCAGTTTGGAGTTTACCGGTGATTTTTATCATTGAAAATAATGGATATGGGCTTTCTACACCAAGTGCTGAACAATTTAGATGTAAGCAATTTATAGACAAAGGTATTGGCTATGGTATGGAAGCGCACCAAGTAGACGGTAACAACATATTGGAAGTACACCAAAAAATTAGCGAGCTAAAAGAGTCAATGAAATGGAATCAGCGGCCAATATTATTGGAGTGCATTACCTTCCGTATGAGAGGACACGAGGAAGCTTCAGGTACAAAATATGTACCTCAAGAATTGTTTGAAGAGTGGGCAGAGAAAGATCCAGTAACCAATTATGAGAGCTTCTTGTTGGCCGAAAATGTGATCAATGAAACAGAAATTGCCTCCATTCGTGCGGGTATTAAAACAGAAATAGAAACCGGTTTAGAAATGGCTTATGCAGAAGAGCCAATACAAGTTTCTACTGAAATAGAATTAGCAGACGTATACGCCGATTTTGAATATGAAGAAGTTGCGCCATCTGCAGAGGTGAAAGAGGTAAGAATGATTGATAGTGTTGCAGATGCTATTGATTTAGCAATGGCGAAGCATCATAACCTTATTTTAATGGGGCAAGATATTGCAGAATACGGAGGTGTTTTTAAGGCTACAGATGGGTTGGTTACCAAATATGGTAAATCGAGGGTAAGGAATACACCTTTATGTGAAGCAGCAATAGTTGGTAGTTCTTTAGGCTTGTCCATTAATGGTTTTAAAGCCATGATGGAAATGCAATTTGCTGATTTTGTTACAGAAGGCTTTAATCAAATTGTAAATAATTTAGCGAAAATTCACTGGCGTTGGGGTCAAAATGCTGATGTTGTGGTGAGAATGCCTACGGGAGCAGGAGTAGCTGCTGGGCCATTTCATTCGCAATCGAATGAGGCTTGGTTTGCTCATATTCCTGGATTAAAAATTGTTTATCCTTCTAATGCTTATGATGCGAAGGGACTTTTGCTAACAGCCTTTGAAGATCCAAACCCTGTGATGGTATTTGAGCACAAAGCGCTGTATAGAAGCACTAATGAAGAAGTGCCTGCAGGTTATTACAATTTACCTTTTGGACAAGCAAATTTAGTTGCTGAAGGAAATCAACTTTCCATTATTACTTATGGAATGGGTGTTCACTGGGCTAAAAAGTTGGTGAGTGAAAAAGGAGTAGATGCTGATATTTTAGATTTAAGAACTCTTGTTCCGTTAGACTGGGAAAGTGTGTTCACTTCTGTTCGGAAAACAGGTAAAGTTATTGTACTCCACGAAGATACCCTTTTTGGAGGGATAGGAGGTGAGTTAGCTTCTGAGATTTCGGAACAATGTTTTGAATACCTTGATGCACCTGTAAAGAGAGTTGCATCTATAGATACTGCTGTTCCTTTTCATCCAAATTTGGAAGTGAATTTCTTACCGCAAAAAAGATTGGAAACAGCTATTGACGATTTATTGGCATACTAAAAGAAAACAGCCATAACATCGGCCGCAGACATTTTGTGAAAGTATTTGTGTAAATCGAATTTGGCCAAAACAGATCGAACTTCGTCTTGACCGTGTTTACAGCCGATTAAAGCTGCTTCAATTTCACTAACATCAGCAACGCCAAAAAAGTCGCCAAAGAATTTAGCTTCTTTAATAACTCCTTTTTCTACCTGTAAGTTAACTTCCAAGGTGCCGCCAGGAGTTCTTGCTCCTTGCATAAAATTATATTTTGGCGAGTGTCCAAAATTCCACTCCCAAGTGGCGTATTTTTCGTCTCTAATTTTTTGAATGGCAGCGATGTCTGAAGCTGTAAATTCATACATTTTTGCGTCTTCAAATGTTTCTAATACATGATTCATTATTTGTTGTGTAAAGTCTTCTAAGGGCATTGGGACTGTCATGTGCTCAGAAACGTTGGTAACCCGTTTTGGTATTGATTTTACAGCTCGATCTTTGTATTTAAGTGGATTGATTTTTAGAGCTCCACTTACGTCTTTCATTTCAGAAGAGTACAATATTGTACCATGGTGTAGCACCTTATTTTTGAAAACATGTTCTGCGTTACCTGAGAATTTTTTTCCATCAATGGTTAAATCATTTCGGCCTTCAAACTTTGCAGGAATTCCCATTTTGTTTAATACATCCACAATTGGTTTCGTGTATCTTTCAAAATCAACTACCTCTGTATTCTCTCCTGTTCGTGTAAATGAGAAGTTCAAGTTACCTAAATCATGGTATACTGCACCTCCGCCCGAAAGGCGTCTAACTACCTTTATTTCTTTTTCTTTTACATAATCCACATTAATCTCGGCCATGGTGTTTTGGTGCTTGCCAACAATAATGGCGTTGTCGTTTCGCCAAAGCATAAAACAGTCTTCTTTTATATGTTTAAATATAAATTCGTCTGTGGCAATATTGAAATAAGGATCTGTAGAGTGGTGGCGAATACACAACATAAGTCTTCAAAATAGTGAAATAAAAAAACCGTTCCGATTAGATTCGGAACGGTTTCAAAGATAAAATTTATTTGATTATGCTTCTTGAGAAACTTTAGGAGCTGCGCTCATTATTTCTTCATTCGCATACTCTTCATATTGCTTGAAGTTGTTTACAAAAGATTCAGCTAATTTGTTAGCTTTTGTATCATACATGCTTTTATTTTCCCAAGTGTTTTTAGGATTCAAAATTTCGGTAGGAACTTCATCGCAAGAAGTAGGCATAGCTAAACCAAAAATTTCGTGAGTTGTATAGTCAACACCGTTTAGTTTGCCTGTTAAAGCAGCCGTAATCATTGCTCTAGTATACTTTAATTTTATTCTAGAACCAGTTCCATACTCTCCACCAGACCAACCTGTGTTGATTAACCATACGTTAACATTGTTCTTGGCCATTTTGTCGCCTAACATTTCAGCATATTTTGTTGGGTGTAATGGAATGAAAGGTGCTCCAAAACATGCAGAAAAAGCTGTTTGAGGTTCTGTAATACCTGCTTCTGTTCCAGCAACTTTCGCAGTGTATCCAGAAATAAAGTGATACATAGCTTGCCCGGGCGTTAATTTAGAAATAGGAGGTAACACACCATAAGCATCTGCTGTTAAGAAAAAGATGTTTTTGGGCGCTCCACCAATAGAACCTGGTTGAATGTTATCGATGAAATCTATAGGATAAGAAACTCTTGTATTTTCTGTCTTTTCACTGTTAGTGAAATCAACTTCAGTGGTACCATCTTTGAAGTTGATGTTTTCTAATAATGCTCCAAATTTGATTGCATTGTAAATTTGAGGCTCTCTTTCTGCATCTAAATCAATAGTTTTAGCATAACAGCCACCTTCAAAGTTAAAAACAGAATCATCATCCCATCCGTGTTCGTCGTCTCCAATCAATCTTCTATTAGGGTCTGATGATAAAGTAGTTTTTCCGGTACCTGAAAGGCCGAAAAATACAGCTGTATCTCCATCTTCTCCAACATTTGCAGAACAGTGCATAGAAAGCACATTTTTTTGGTGAGGTAGAATAAAGTTTAACGCTGAGAAAATTCCTTTTTTAATCTCACCAGTATATCCAGTTCCACCAATTAAAAGCAACTTTTTAGAAAAGTTCATAATGGCAAAATTGTGCTGGCGCGTTCCGTCAATTTCGGGGTCTGCCATAAAGCCTGGTGCACAGATAATATTCCATTCAGCTTCGAAATTTGCTATTTCCTCTTCTGAAAGTCTAAGGAACATGTTTGAAGCGAATAAGTTAGAGTAAGGAAACTCAGAAACTAGTCTTAAGTTTAACCTGTACTTTTCTGATGAACAAGCAGAAGCATCTCTTACGTAAACTTCTTTTCCTGACAAGTAAGCAGTTACTCTGTTGTATAACGCGTCGAACTTGGCAGCATCAAATTTAATGTTTATACCTCCCCACCATACGGCATCTTTGGTAATTTCATCCTCTACAATGAAACGGTCTTTTGGAGACCTTCCGGTGAATTCTCCTGTGTCTACAGCTAAAGCACCCGTATTGGTTAAAACACCTTCTCCACGAACTAGTGTTTCTTCGATTAATTGTGCAGGTTCTAAATTCCAATATGCAGCAGCAACATTGTTTAACCCTAAGGTAGAAATAGAAGCATTTTCTGCTTTTCTTCCGTACTCATTCATAAAATTTGTTTTTGAATTATAACTCCGAAAATGTGAGGTATTACAATATTTTCGTTCTTAATTATTAATTAATACAAAGGTAACAGCCTTTTTAGGATTGTTGTTTTTTTAACCC